>JBKJYB010000227.1:0-3083 GCA_046716045.1 Nitrosospira sp. | reverse complement strand
TTCTCCGGTTTGATTTCCAGCAACTCGATGGTGGCCTCGTGCGGCATGCGCCTGACGTATTCTTCAAAACCGGCCGCAATCCATTGCGGCATTTTGTGACCCACCGCACAAACAAAAAATTTCATGCGAAGTGCTCAGGCCTGGCTGGCGCGGCCGAGCCTGGAGGATTTCTTTTTGATCGGCGAAGCCGATTTAGCTGGGGCTTTGCGGGGCTTGACAATCGGGGGCTTGACAACCGGGGACTTGACAACAAGGGGCTTGATAGAAGCCTTGTTTCTGCCCGTATCGGCAGTCGTTTTGTTTATCTTTCTTGCTTCCGCCCACAGTTCTTCCAGATTGTAGTGCGCACGCACAGTAGTCTGCATGACGTGCACCAGCACATCACCCAAGTCCACCAGTACCCACTCGCCGGCCTGCTCACCCTCCATGCCATAGACCGTACCGCCGCCGGCTTTGATTTTCTCCACCACGTTGTTCGCAATAGCCTTGGTGTGGCGAGTGGAATCCCCACTGGCGATAATCATGCGATCGAATAAAGTGGTTATCTTCGTCACATCCAGCGCTTCGATATCGTGCGCCTTCATTTCTTCCAGCGCGGCAACAACCGTTTTTACCAGTTTAGCGAGTGTCATCCTTCTCCTGAATACAAGTGATTCGCTGCAACATAATCGAGGGCCGCATCGGGCATCAGATAGCGGATGCTTTTCCCGGCGGCAATACGCGCTCGAATGGTGGTTGCGGAAATATCGAGTAAAGTTGTCGGCGCGATAAAAACCAATCCACTGGGCGCGTATTTGAGACTGTCCGCGCTGGATACCCAACGTTGTGCGCATTCCTCTTCCAATTCTTGCGGCAGAGTGTAACGATTCGATGCTAACGCATAACCCGGGCGAGCCGCAATGATGAAATGGCATAGCCCGAACAGTTCACGCCAGTGATGCCACTCGGCGAGTTTCATGAACGCGTCCACCCCTATGATGAAGCATAGTATGACGCACTCCCCCATCTCCTGCTTAAGTTCGCGCAACGACTCCACGCTGTAACTCACGCCATTACGGCGAATTTCGCGCTCGTCCAGTACAAATCCGGAATTGGCCCGAATCGCTATACGCACGATCTCCGCACGGTGTTGAAGCGATACAGCGGGGGTATGGCGCAAACGCGGAACGCCGGCGGGAACAAAGCGCAACTCTCGCAGGCCGATCATCTCGGCGATTTCTTCAGCCACCCGCAGGTGGCCGTAATGAATGGGATCGAAGGTACCACCAAAAATACCAATGAGCGGAAACCCGGATTTCATTGCCTGAGAAGACCCGAGATACGGGAGTGCGGAAACAGTTTCCTTTAGACCTGAATCCGGTAGTTGATCGCTCATTTCTCAGTTTAGCGGGATTTAGGTTGAAATTTTTTATTCTGGCATTTTCGCTGCGGCGAACCCCTTCTCACAACAGTACCCGGCGCATATCGGCCAGTACCTCGACCAGGTGCGAAGTGAAGCGCGCGGCGGTTGCGCCATCGATTACGCGATGATCATAAGACAGGGATAGCGGTAGCATTAAACGGGGAACAAACTGGCCATCGCGATAAACAGGTTTTATACTGGCACGGGATACGCCAAGAATTGCCACCTCCGGTGCGTTGATGATGGGCGTGAATGCGGTGCCGCCGATACCTCCCAGACTCGAGATGGTGAAGCTTGCACCCTGCATTTCAGCGGGTTTCAACTTGCCATCGCGAGCCAGCACCGCGAGATTGGCCATCTCCCTGCCGATGTCGAGTACGCCTTTCTGATCGACATCGCGTATGACCGGCACCATCAGCCCATTTGGCGTATCCGCCGCAAAACCAAGGTGGTAATAGTTCTTTATCACCAGATTTATTTCACCGCCGTCGCTGTCAAGCGAAGCCCTATCAAGTGAGGCATTGAATTCAGGAAACTTTTTTAATGCCGCTATCGACGCACGCATCAAAAAGGCGAGTATCGTGACTTTCACGCCATCTTTTTTTGACGCCTCATTGGATTCTTTGCGCAAGGCTTCCAGTTCCGTAATGTCGGCTTCGTCGAATTGTGTAACATGCGGAATCATTACCCAGTTACGGTGCAGATTCGCTCCGGAGATTTTTTTTATACGCGACAGTGGTTTCAACTCCACCGGACCGAATTTTGCAAAATTCACTTGCGGCCAAGGCAACAGATTAAGTTCCGTGCCATTGCCTCCGCGTGATTTTGATAATTCAGCCTTGACGTAGGCCTGGACATCTTCCCTGAGTATGCGCTGTTTCAAGCCGCTGCCGCTTACCAAGCCCAGACTCACACCCAGTTCGCGCGCAAACCGCCGCACTGAGGGACTTGCGTGGGCCTTTGCGAAAGCGGCTTCGTCTATCGGTGGGCGGGTAGGGGTGGATTGACGGGTTGGCTGCGGAGTTGAGGTCTGCGCCGAGGCCGATCGGGAGGCCTCCGCCTCCGAATTTGCTAAAGCATCGGCGCGCCGGGCGGGTGCGGAAGAAGGCTGCGACTCGGGAGCCAACTGTGAAGCCGAGACTGAAGATGGCGCTGCTTGAGAAGTTTCCGCCGGATTGTCCGTTTTGAAGACTTGCATCGCTAAAACGGGCGTACCTTCAGAGACCTTATCACCTACTTTTACAAATACTTCCCCGGCCACACCCGCAAAAGGGGAAGGCACTTCTATTGTCGCCTTATCCGATTCCAGCACGATCAGCGGGTCCTCCACGTTGATCGAGTCGCCCGCTTTCACCAGCACTTCGATCACGGGAACGTCTTTAAAGTCGCCGATGTCCGGAATCAATATCTGTTTAGTCTCTGTCACGCTTCTTTCCTTCGTGCTTACATTAATCCCGATTTGGAAATAAGGGCTGGCGGCGCGCGATCCAGCAGTTTCGCGGCCCGCGTGCGCACCTCTACGCGTCTTGCATGCAAGCGTCCATTCAGGCGCACTTCCGTTCCCTCATACAGTCACCGGATTTGGCTTGTCCGGATCAATGCCGAACTTGCTTATTGCTTGCGCCACCTTTTCCGCCGGTATTTTGCCTTCCTCGGCCAGTGCCTTGAGCGCGGCCACGGT
>JBKJYB010000226.1:0-3769 GCA_046716045.1 Nitrosospira sp. | reverse complement strand
AATACCCTGGGCGGCATGAGTTCATACGCTATCGGGCTTCTCTTACCTGATGAAAAAGCGTTTCTGAAAAAGTCCGGGGGTAATATGCGAGGCCTGGCGTGGGTGCGTAATTACGGCAGTCCGATACTATTGCTGGCGTGGGTGCCGATAATCGGCGACCTGTTGTGCGTTGCCGCGGGGTGGCTTCGGATCAACTGGATACTGGCCATGCTGTTCATGGCTGCCGGAAAGTTTTTACGTTACTGGGCAATCGCGGCGGCTATCAGTCCATAGCTCAATTGGCCTGTTTGCCCAATAAAAAAGCCGGCTGCTCCTGACTTATCGGCCGGCTTATCGCTTCTTATCGATTCTTATTGGTCTTCTATCGATCCTTGTATCAAATCCCTTGTATCAAATCAATCCATCTCTTTCATTTTTGAAGCAACTTCTGCAGTTCACCGCTCTGGTACATTTCTGTCACGATGTCGGAACCACCGACAAATTCGCCGTTGATATAAAGCTGCGGAATAGTGGGCCAGCTTGAGTATTCCTTGATACCCTGCCGGATTTCCGGTTCTGTAAGCACGTCCACCGTGAAAATATTATCCACCCCGCACGCATTGAGGACTTTCACCGCATGGGCGGAGAAACCGCATTGAGGGGCTTGCGGCGTACCTTTCATGTAGAGCACCACGGGATGGGCGGTAACTTGCTGTTTGATGATTTCTTGCGTATTCATGTCTGACTCCTCGTCAATTTAATCAATCTGAAATATGATTCATTCATCTTGGTCAATATATCCCAACGTTACATTCTAACAGTTTCTCACGGGAAACTTCCAAGCCGTCCGCCACTGACCCGCATTATGCCTGCCAGATCAGGACGGGAAAACACCCCGCGGAAGCCTGCATCACCCAGCAAGTGTCTACATGCCTCCGCTTGATCGTAGCCATGTTCGAACAGCAGCGCACCATCCGCAGCCAGATGACGGGGAGCGGAAGTAATGATGAAGCGAATGCAATCAAGGCCGTCGTCACCCGCCCCCGCCGTGAGCGCCATTCGTGGCTCGAAACGCAAATCGCCCTGAGAGAGATGAGGGTCACCGCCGGCAACATAGGGAGGATTGGAAACAATGAGATCGAATCTTTCCGCGGCAAGTCCATCGAACCAGTCGGCTTCGATAATGCGTACGTTGCTCACATCAAGGTGCCCGGTATTTATTCTGGCGACAGCCACGGCATCGGCGGAAGAATCCACCGCGGTAATATCCGCCAGTGGACGATGTTTGGCGATGGTCAGCGCAATAGCGCCACTTCCGGTACCCAGGTCAAGAACTTTGCAAGGACAGTCCAGAGGAATTCGCTCCAACGCCAAATCCACCAGTAATTCGGTTTCAGGCCGAGGAATGAGCACCGCCGGTGTGACCTTGAAATCCAGGCTGTAAAACTCGCGCTTACCCACGAGGTAGGCGACCGGCTCGCCATGAACGCGTCGTGCCGTCAGCAGGCGAAAGAATTGCGCTTGTTCCGGCGTAAGCTCGTGCTCGGGGCGGGCGACAAGATGAGCATGACTGACGTTGAGCACACTTTGCAATAGCATTCGTGCGTCGGTATCGTCAATGTCTCGGCGCGCTTGGTGGAGCGCTTGCAGTATAGTGACTTGCCGCATCGCAGGATTCGACTTCAAATCACAGTTCAACCTGATAATCGCGCAAAAGTGGGGGATTTATACGGAGATTGCCTACTCGCCCATCGCCGCCAATTGCTCCGCCTGATGCTCGGACATCAGTGCGGAACACAGTTCATTCAAGTCTCCATCCATGATCTGCTCAATCTTGTAAAGCGTGAGATTGATGCGGTGATCGGTTATTCGACCCTGAGGAAAGTTATAGGTACGAATGCGTCCTGAGCGGTCGCCGCTGCCGATTAACGATTTGCGGGTAGCCGCCTGTTTGCTCTGCTGTTCTTGCGTTTGTTTATCGCGAATTCGCGCGGCCAGAACGCTCATCGCCTGCGCCTTGTTCTTGTGCTGCGAGCGTCCATCCTGACACTCGACCACGATACCGGTCGGCAGGTGAGTGATGCGCACCGCCGAGTCAGTCTTGTTGATATGTTGACCACCCGCGCCGGAAGCGCGATAGGTATCAATTCTCAATTCCGCCGGATTCAGCACCACATCCATGATTTCGTCCGCCTCAGGCATCACGGCAACGGTACAGGCGGAAGTGTGAATACGTCCCTGCGTCTCGGTGACAGGCACACGCTGCACCCGATGGCCGCCTGATTCGAACTTGAGTTTGGAGTAGGCGCCGCTACCGATGATCTTGGCGATGATTTCCTTGTAACCGCCCGCTTCGGACGGGCTTTGCGAAATTATTTCCACCTGCCAGCGTTGGCGCTCGGCGAAGCGCGCATACATGCGAAACAAATCACCCGCGAATAATGTGGACTCGTCCCCACCTGTTCCGGCCCGGATTTCCAGAAAAATACTGCGCTCGTCGTTAGGATCTTTGGGCAGCAACTGTTTCTGCAGTTCCGCCCCGATCTGTGTGAGTCTCTCTTTGCCATCACGTATTTCGGCATCGGCGAGCTCGCGCATTTCGGTATCGCCGCACATTTCCTGAGCGGTATGGATATCACGCTCGCTTTGGAGATACGCATCATAAAGCTCCACCACCGGCGCGATCTCCGCACGTTCACGGGTAAGCTTGCGATAGTTATCAAGATTTGCGGTGATGGTTTCGCTGCTCAGCAGACGATTCAATTCCTCCAAGCGCACGCTGAGCTGCGTGAGCTTGGCAGCGATACTTTTATTCATTCTGGACGGTGGAGGTGATACAGGCGGTTGATCAGATCGACGAGATCGTCACGTTCTTCCGCTGCGGCGTGATTGAGCGCGTAAGAGGGGATGTGCAGAAATTTGTTGGTCAGGCCGTTACTCAGGGATTCCATGATTTTTTGCGGGTCCTCGCCCTTGGCCAGGAGCTTCCTGGCCCGCTCCAGTTCATGGCGCCGATATCGTTCAGCCTGGTCACGCAATGCGCGTATGGTGGGAACCAGCTCGCGCGACTCCAGCCAGTGCATGAAATTGATCACATTCGAGTCGATGATCGCCTCCGCCTGGGCTACCGCGCCCTGGCGTGAATCCAATCCCTCTTTGACGATATCGGCAAGATCGTCCACGGAGTAGAGAAACACGTCATCCAGTTCCGCCACTTCCGGCTCAACATCTCGCGGTACAGCCAGATCCACCATGAAAATCGGGCGATGCTTGCGCGCCTTGATCGCACGTTCCACCATGCCTTTACCAAGTATGGGCAGTGTGCTTGCAGTGCAAGTCACCACGATATCGTGCAAAGCCAACTGTTCGGGAAGCTCGTTCAGAGTAATAACCTGAGCATTGAAACGATGAGCCAAAACCTGCGCGCGGTCACTTGTGCGGTTGGCGACAGTGATGCGCTTTGGATGGCGCGCAGCAAAATGACTCGCGCATAGCTCGATCATTTCACCGGCACCAACAAATAATATGCGCTGCTCACTGATGTCACCAAAAATTCGCTCCGCCAGCCGCGTAGCGGCCGCAGCCATGGAAACGGAATTTGCGCCAATTTCGGTGGAGCTGCGAACTTCCTTGGCAACGAAAAAAGTACGCTGAAACAACTTATGCAACAACATTCCGAGCGTGCCGGCATGTTCGGCCGACTTCACCGCGTTCTTTAATTGGCCGAGTATCTGCGGCTCGCCCAGGACCATGGAATCCAGTCCGCTGGCCACCCGAAAAGCATGCTTCA
>JBKJYB010000225.1:0-3797 GCA_046716045.1 Nitrosospira sp. | reverse complement strand
GTAAAAAAGGAGTCGTTATGGATTATCCTTCAGGCTGGCAAGATGAAACACTTAAACCTTTTCCTCTCGTCGTCGGGTTAGCTATCAGTGCAGCGGGTCTGGCACTGGTTTTATTCGCATGTGGGATACTTTGACAAGACCGAATCATACAGGGCTGCAGACTCTCAATATCAACCGCGTGAAGCGGCGGTTCGTTTTCGTTTAAGTTCCTCGTTTCAGATCAAGCGATTGATGGATCCGCTGACATGTTATGCTAGTGGCATTTCGTCCGGGTTCTGCAAAATGTAAAAACAATAAGAATCACGCGATCGTCCGTCATTCCGGCAGTGTGCGTGGCTACTGTTAAAGTAAGCCTGCGGAGAGAGTGAGCTCGCCATCGCAACCAACCGATGCATATAAGGTTTAAACCCAGATAACCCATTAGGCGGCTCTTCGAGCCTACCCGAGTGCTGGCGGTCAGTTTGCGGCCATTTTCGTCGCTTGCTCGGCGTCCATAGACCAGGCTATGGACTTCTCCCAACCGACAAAACTGTCTCGCAACCTGCCTCGCCATCACCTCGCGTCCTAATGGATTATCTGGGTTTATCAAACATCTTGCGTAGAAATGAAATAACATTACACTTTTCAATCATTGCTATCACAAACCCTATGGAAACCATCACTACAATTCTCGAAACGGCGCAACAACGCGCCCGGGAAATGAATTTGCCATACGAGGGGGCACTGCTGCCTGCTGAAGCACTGACACTGTTGCAGAAAGCCCCCGGTGCCAGATTGGTGGATGTCCGTTCCCGGGCTGAATGGGATTGGGTGGGACGAATTCCGGGTGCGGTTGAAATCGAATGGCAGTCCTACCCCGGCATGCGTGCCAATCCGGATTTCCTCAATTATCTCTCAAGCCAGATAGATAAGGAATCCATGGTGATGTTCATCTGCCGCAGTGGCGGACGCTCGCATCAGGCTGCCGCTATGGCTACCGGCTCGGGTTACGCAAATTGTTACAACATTCTTGAAGGCTTTGAAGGCGACAAGGACGCAACCGGTCATCGTGGCGCCAAAGGTGGGTGGAAAGCCGCAGGATTGCCGTGGGTACAGGGCTGAGTCAGAAATTCGGAATCAAGAAATCGGTAAACAGTTTTTATCCTGATACAAATCTACGCCGCCGACCATTTGACCAACCCAGAATAAGCTGTAGCCAGCACAATGATCCCGAATCCAATTCGATACCACGCAAATACAGTGAAGTCATGATGGCTGATAAAACGTAACAAGCCCCGCACCGCCAATAACGCACTAATGAACGAGGCCACAAACCCCACCATGAATACGCCAATATCGTCGAAATGCAGTATGTCGCGATGTTTGTAGACATCGTAGAAAGTGGCCGCAAACATGATGGGTATCGCCAGAAAAAAAGAGAACTCGGTGGCCGCCTTGCGTGACAAGCCAAAAAAGAGGCCGCCAATAATGGTTGCGCCGGAGCGTGAAGTGCCGGGTATCAGCGCGAGGCACTGCGCCAATCCAATCTTCAGCGCGTGTTTCCAGTCCATGTCTTCCACCCGGTCGACGTCTATCACGTGTTTCCTGCGCTCAGCCCATAAAATTAAAACCCCCCCGATAATAAACGCCATTGCCACCGGTACCGGATGGAAAAGATATTGTTTGATCGTCTTGATGAATAACAGACCCAGAATCGCGGCGGGTAGAAACGCGATGAAAAGATTCAACACGAAGCGGTTGGCGTCCTGGCTTGAGCCAATGTTCATCACCACGCTTCCGATCTTGACGCGATATTCCCAGCATACCGCCAGTATTGCGCCCAGTTGAATCACGATCGCGAATACTTTGCCCTTATCATCATTGAAGTCGAGCAAATCACTTACCAGGATTAAATGGCCAGTAGAGGATATCGGCAGAAATTCGGTCAGCCCCTCGACAATGCCCAGGATCAGTGCCTTGAAGAACAGAAGCCAGTTCAAGCGTGGTTACCCGGGGAAAAGCATATGGCCGCGGATAAACACGGATGAGCACAGGCAAGCCAAGGTGTTAGCAATAAGCTTCTGAATAAGTCCTCCGTGGAGCGAGATTCAATCGGCTGATTCCTACTTCCGGCATTCGCACCGGGTGGCCACTTTGAGTTTATCCTAAATCCGGCGGTTGACCGCTCATTTTCCAGCTTAATGCCTTGGCCTGATATAACTGATTGTATCAATTGATCTTTACTTTCCTGGTGAGCTCACTGCAGGGCGAGTTGCACGGTTTCTACGGCACATGGTTGCATCGTTGCGCCTCGCCCCGCACTCCAGAAAATGTACACTCCGTTTCGTCCAACTGCCGAGTTTAGGTTTAAAAGCAATTCTGAATATCCAGATTCTCGGGTCCGCCTTACGGATTTCTGGAAGCAGCGCAGAGGCGCCCCGGCCGGGTAACTACAGCTTGCTGTAAATCTCCGCCCCTTTTTTCACAAATTCGATGGCTTTTTCTTCCATGCCCTTTTCCAGGGCGGCATTTTCGCTAACACCCTGGCTGGCGGCATAATCCCGCACATCCTGGGTTATCTTCATCGAGCAGAAATGGGGCCCGCACATCGAGCAGAAATGCGCGAGTTTAGCACCTTCCTGTGGCAAGGTTTCGTCGTGGAATTGCTTGGCCTTGTCGGGATCGAGGCCTAGGTTGAACTGGTCATTCCAGCGAAACTCGAAACGCGCTTTGGACAGTGCATTATCGCGTATTTGCGCACCCGGGTGGCCCTTTGCCAGGTCTGCCGCGTGAGCGGCAATTTTGTAGGTGATGATGCCGTCCTTTACATCGTCCTTGTCCGGAAGGCCAAGGTGTTCCTTGGGCGTGACGTAACACAGCATTGCCGTGCCATACCAGCCGATCATGGCGGCGCCGATCGCGGATGTAATGTGATCATAGCCAGGAGCGATGTCGGTGGTGAGCGGGCCCAATGTATAGAAAGGCGCCTCGGCGCAATATTCCAATTGCAGATCCATGTTTTCCTTGATGAGATGCATGGGTACATGGCCAGGGCCCTCGATCATTACCTGCACGTCATGCTTCCACGCGACCTGGGTTAGTTCGCCGAGGGTTTTCAGTTCCGCAAACTGGGCCTCATCATTGGCGTCATAGATCGAACCTGGACGCAGACCATCACCGAGAGAAAAACTGACGTCATAAGCCTTCATTATTTCGCAGATTTCCTCGAAGCTGGTATACAGAAAACTTTCCCGGTGATGCGCGAGACACCACTTTGCCATGATCGAGCCACCGCGCGAAACAATGCCGGTCAAGCGCTTTGCCGTCATGGGAACGTAGGCAAGCCGTACACCCGCATGGATGGTGAAGTAATCCACACCCTGTTCGGCCTGCTCGATCAAGGTGTCACGAAAAATTTCCCATGTAAGATCTTCCGCCTTGCCATTTACTTTTTCCAATGCCTGATAGATCGGTACAGTGCCAATGGGGACAGGACTGTTACGGATGATCCATTCGCGGGTTTCATGAATATTCTTCCCGGTAGAAAGGTCCATAACCGTGTCACCGCCCCAGCGGATGGCCCAGGTCATTTTCTCGACTTCCTCCTGGATGCTCGAACCCAGCGCGGAGTTGCCGATATTCGCATTGATTTTCACCAAGAAATTGCGCCCGATAATCATCGGCTCGGTTTCTGGGTGGTTAATATTGGCGGGGATGATGGCGCGGCCGCGTGCGACTTCATCGCGCACGTATTCGGGTGTGATCTCTTCCGGTAGCGCTGCGCCGTAATTTTGCCCGCGATGCTGGCGACCTAAGAG
>JBKJYB010000224.1:0-2720 GCA_046716045.1 Nitrosospira sp. | reverse complement strand
ATCCAAGCTTTACTTTTCTGATTTCTTTGCTACAAAAAAAGTGAGATACACCGATAGAGAGACGGAAGGATGGATGCTGTGCCGGGGGAATCTGTTGCGGGCGCATGGCTTCAACCGATTTTCCATTGATTTGCGACCATGATGGGAGAAAAAAATGAATAGATTAACCTATGCTTTCCTGATCGGAGCGTTCGTGCTCAACTACGCGTCCGCCTTTGCCGAGGATCCCACGGATCCTGCGGTGGAACGTGCCGTGAATATCACCCTCACCAATGACGGGAGAGGTCTTGATAACGCCGCCTTGCGATCAGTGCGTAAGCTGGTGGGCAGGCAATTGCCGCTAATACCGTCGATACATTCGCGGTTTATAGCCCCAGAGCGGGCGGACCAATTCCGATCGAAGGCGGTTTATCCGCATGCGCGGAGGCGGGTTTTAACGCAACGCCAAAAAAGTTTAACGCTTTTGTCAGACAGTTGCGTTCCGTTCATCCCAAGGCAGGCACATTCCTCAATGTGGAGTTAACATCGCAATGCAAGCCAGTTGATTCGGGTGGTCCCGGCGGGCCGCTGACTTGTGGCGGAATAGCTGGAGAAACCTGTCCTGACGCACAACAGTACTGTGATTTCGGTACCGGCCGATGCAAGATGCCGGACGCGCAAGGCACGTGCAAGACCAGACCCACGATTTGCACCAGGGAATTCAGACCCGTATGCGGTTGCGACGGCAAGACGTATGGGAACGCATGCACGGCGGCAAGTGCTGGAGTATCCATTGAACACGAGGGTGAGTGCAAGAAGACCAAACCGCAAGCATGCGGTGGGATTGCGGGGATTCAATGTGCGGATGGCGGAACTTGCGTGGATGACCCCACTGACGATTGCGACCCCAAACAGGGCGGGGCGGATTGTCCGGGGATCTGCAAAGGCAAGTAGATCGCGCCCGGTATGCGCACTCGTTCCACACGATCCGTCGCTAATGTTCGGAAGCGCACAGAGAACGTCACAAAGAACCGTTAATAATTGACGACTTCTGCCGTTAGATTAGGCTATGCAGTTAAAATGGCGACATACTATCTGCATAGCCCTTCAACTCATTTAAAGGCCATATTTTGTCAAGCAAACCATTAAGCAATCCCGGTGTGAGAAGCAAGAAGAGAAAGAGAAATGAAAGCGAATTTGCTGAACAATCAAAAAAATCTATGCTAAGCGAGTCAACGGCAGCGGAAACTCGTCGATTAGTCGAGCATAAAGTAAGAGAACGAAGAAATGGTTATCAGATGATTTCCACCGCCTCTTATTACCGGGCTGAACGGCGCGGCGGCCATGCGCAGGACTGGCTGGCGGCCAAAACGGAAGTGGGTGACGTACCCGGGATAGATGGGGCACCATATAACGTAGGGGACTCTGACCGCTAGTCCTTTCGTGATCGGGTCAGAATGCGGCGGTTGAAGAAATTTTATTACTTATAAAGGAGAAATATCATGGCAAATATCACGCGGCGTTCCCCTCTCTTCGGCGATATCGCTCGCTCCGACCCGTTTTACAATGTTGAGGATTGGTTCAAAAATTTTGGAATGCGCCCATTTTCCATGGAAATGGAAAACGCTCCCACGATCAAGATGGATTTGACCGAAAATGATACGGCCTATACCGTGCGTGCGGAAATACCGGGAGTAAAAAAAGAGGATGTCAAGGTGCAAATAGATGGCAACCGAGTTTCCATCAGTGCTGAGACCGAACGGAAAAAAGAGGAAAAGGAAGGGGAAAGAGTCATCTGCTGCGAATGCCATCAGGGATCCGCCTACCGGAGTTTTAGTCTGAACAGCGATGTGGACGAAACCAAAGCCCAGGCCAAGTATGAAAACGGCACATTGGAACTGACGCTTCCCAAGAAAAGCGGAAAAACCGCCAGACACATCGAAGTTAAATAGTGCGGACAACCCATTGCGGGCTGAGCTAACGACTATGCATGACCATTCTTTTTTAAAGAATGGTCAATCTACCCTGAGGTTAGAGAAGTAGTCTCGGGCACCAACGCCAGTCGCGCGGCCAGTCGTGGTGGAAATCTGATCGGAGCCGCACAAAATTCGTTCTGGAGGCTCCGTGCCGGCAAAACAGATTCTGTTTCATGAAACCGCCCGTGCCAGGATCGTGGAAGGTGTAAATATCCTGGCGGATGTGGTCAAAGTGACCCTCGGTCCGAAGGGTCGCAACGTTATTCTTGAACGTGCCTATGGTCCGCCTCTCGTCGCCAACTCGGGGGTCATTGTAGCGAAAGAGATCGAACTTGAAGATAAGTTTGAGAATATGGGCGCGCAGATGGCAAAAGAGGTTGCCAGTAAAACATCCCACGTGGCCGGAGACGGTACCACCACCGCTACGGTGCTTGCACAGGCGATCGTTCGCGAAGGAATGAAGTTCGTGGCGGCCGGAATGAATCCGATGGATTTGAAGCGCGGCATCGACATGGCAGTCACCACGATCATCGAGGAGCTCAAAAAAATTTCCAAGCCATGCGCGACCAACACGGAAATCGCGCAAATCGGAGCAATTTCCGCCAACGCTGATACCGCCGTGGGCGAGATCATTGCTAAGGCCATGGAAAAAGTCGGCAAGGAAGGCGTGATTACTATCGAAGATGGTAAGAGCCTGCAAAACGAGTTGGAAGTAGTAGAAGGGATGCAGTTTGACCGCGGCTACCTGTCCCCCTATTTCATTAA
>JBKJYB010000223.1:0-3455 GCA_046716045.1 Nitrosospira sp. | reverse complement strand
CGTAGCGGTAGCTTAAGCCCCGCCGGTAGATATGCTTCATCATCCCTACATTGGATGCACCATATTCGGCAATAGGAATTGCCGGGTCCCGCAAATCGCCGATAGGCATGCTAGCTGCCAGCAACAGTTCATCATCGATGTTTGCACAGACGTATTGATGCAAGTCCGTCAGAAAACCTAACATTTCGCTTCCATTCGATAATGCCGGCGTAATCAATTCCAATAAAGCCTCGGAATAATCAGTGGTTATATGCGGATGAGTCAATGCGGCCCCTAGCTGAAGCGGGTGAGGTAACTGCGATATTGATCCTTCGCGGGTGATTCGAAGGCTTTCCTTTTCGATACCCTTCAAGCCGTCGATTAATAAAGACCGAAGCGATTCGTCGATGGGTGCTGTACGCCGCTCATAAGCTAATTTGTTTGACATTTTTTACTCCGATATCCGCTGATAATTGGGAATACCCCATGTACGCTCGAACTGGCTGAGCTGGTAGAGCTTCAACATAATAAAAATCTTCATGGTCAGTCTGCCAGCCATGCCTGACTTTACAACTTTCAATAAGCAAGTGAGTGAAGCTTAGCTTAATATATTGCAAAATGCAAGTAACTATACTATATTATTAACTCGGTAATTTTTCGTGCAGGCAAGTTATGAACGACGATAAGACGATGGAAGGCAAATTTGCTTTTGAGAGGTCGTGCTGTCCGCTTACGAATGCATTGGATATTTTTGGTGATAAATGGACGTTGCTGATTATTCGGGATCTGGTTCTGGGCAAACGCCGCTACCTGGAATTGATATCCTCACCAGAAAAAATCGCATCAAATATTCTTGCAGATCGCTTGAAGAAATTGGAAGCCGCGGGTGTCATTACCCGGCAGGCCTATCAGCAAAAGCCTGCACGCTATGAGTACTTTCTCACAGAGAAAGGTGAAAGTTTGGGGCCGGTGCTGGCGGCCATGATTTCCTGGAGTCAGGAGCATTACCCCGGTACTCAGCTATTCCCCGCGGTCAGGCAACGTCAGGCAACCTGACATATATCAGGCGCGTGGAGCCAATCGGCGATTATCAGAGACAGGCCGTTTCAATGGCGGATCTTGTTAGCCTTTCTTCAGCTCTTGCAGTGTGGACGGCCTCGTTACCCATATACTGAATACTTTTGGTGACCAATGAATCGCTGATTCTTCGCGATTTGCTATTTGGGTGAGCTCAAATCAGGAGGGTATCCTGTTTGCCATTTCCTGCTTGTACCGTTGCCGTTCCGCTTCTTCTTTGAGTGGGCATCCACTTCTCGCATGACACTGCTTACATCACCGATTCTGTATTCTGTTGACATCAAACGCGCTATTTATGAGCGTGCCTGAGCGAAGACCACCTATTTTACCTTCATTCCCGGTTGCGCCCCCTCATCGGGAGCGAGCAGGTAAGGTCCGCCGTTCTCACCCCCGGCGGCAAGCACCATTCCCTCCGAGATGCCGAATTTCATTTTGCGTGGCGCAAGATTAGCCACCATGACGGTCAGGCGACCTTTAAGCTGTGCGGGGTCATAGGCTGATTTTATACCGGCGAACACCGTGCGCTGCCCAACTCCTATATCCAGGGTGAGCTTCAGCAGTTTATCTGCGCCTTCAACATGCTCGGCATCAATTATTTTCGCCACTCTGAAATCAATTTTGGCGAAATCGTCAATCGTGATAGTTGTCGGCGCGGTATCTTTTGCGTTCTCCCCGTCCGGGGGCGGCGAGGAGGAGGAACTGGAGGAATTTTTGCCCATGGTTTGCACTTGTTGTTTGGTTTTTGATGGCTGCAGGCTTTCTTTATTGACTTTGATCAACGCCTCGATCTGTCTGGAATCGATGCGGCTCATAAGATGCTTATAATCGTTAATCTGATGACCGTCAGGTAATAATCTATTTTGTGAATTGGCATCGTTCCAGATAAAGGGGGTTACCCCGAGAAATCGCTCTGCTTCCATGGCAAGTTTTGGCAGCACCGGTTTTAAATAAACAGTCAAAATTCGGAACATATTCAACGCCACACTGCACACCTCATGTAATTCTATGTCATGTTCACTGCTTTTTGCCAGCTCCCATGGCTTCATCCGGTCCACGTATTGATTGGCGACATCCGCCGCGAGCATTATTTCCCTTATCGCCTTGCCGTATTCCCTGCGATCATAGAAGTATGCAATTGAGACGTGGCGGCCGAGGAAGGTATCCCCTTCACCCAATTCGCAGAAAAGAAACTGATTGAACCATTTTCTGCCGGCCTCTGAAATAGTGTGGGTAAGCTTGCCGCCAAATTTCCTGGTGATAAAACCTGAGCACCTGCTGGCTATATTGATATATTTTCCTACCAGATCGCTGTTAACTCGTGCAATGAAATCATCGAAGTTGAGGTCAATATCTTCCATGCTGTCATTGAGTTTTGCAGCATAGTAGTAGCGCAGCCATTCCGGTTTCAAGCCCTGTGTTAAATAGCTCTCCGCAGTAATGAATGTCCCGCGGGATTTGGACATCTTCTGTCCATTGACGGTAAGGAATCCATGAGCGTAAATTTGGGTTGGGGTGCGATAGCCGGAGAATTCCAGCATTGCCGGCCAAAACAGGGCGTGAAAGTAGAGAATGTCCTTCCCGATGAAGTGCATCATTTCGGTATTGCCGCCGGGCCTTAGAAACTCGTCGATTTCCGCTTGGGATTTCTGCTTCTGTTTGAAGTAATTCTTGAAACTGCCGAAGTAGCCCACAGGGGCGTCCAGCCAGACATAGAAGAATTTCTTGCCACTTGTGCCGGGAATCGGAAAGCCAAAGTAGGGAGCATCGCGGGAAATGTCCCAATCAACCAGGCCACCCGAAAGCCACTCATTCATTTTGTTGGCAGCTTCGGGCTGAAGCCGTCGTTTTATTTCTGGTGTAATGCCAGATTGACCTTCAAATGATTCAAAAACCCATTTTTCAAGGAAAGCCTTGCAGCGCGGATCGGAAAGCTTGAAGAAATAATGTTTTGAGGATTTGCGTTCCGGGATTGCGCCGGAAATGGCGGAGTATGGATCAATCAGATTGGTTGACGAATACGTCGCGCCGCAAGCTTCGCAGGAGTCGCCATATTGGTCTTTGGCATGGCATTTCGGACATTCGCCCTTGATGTAGCGATCAGGCAAGAACATCTGTTTGACGGGGTCATAGAACTGCTCGACTGAGCGTTTGGCGATCAAACCCTTAACTTCGAGCTGACGGTAGATATCTTCGCAAAACTCCTGGTTCTCGGGTGAATCCGTCGTGTAGTAGTTGTCGAAACCGATGTGGAAGCTATCGAAATCAGTTTTATGTTCATGCCATACACGATCTATCAACTGTTTTGGGGTAATACCTTCCTGCTCGGCGCGAAGCATAATCGGTGTGCCGTGAGTGTCATCGGCACACACGTAATGCACCTCGTGCCCTTGCATTTTCTG
>JBKJYB010000222.1:0-9015 GCA_046716045.1 Nitrosospira sp. | reverse complement strand
CCGAAAACTTGCGGGCGCCCTCGCGCCGGTGGGGAAGCTTGGCTTCCGGGCGGGAGCGGGAATGGATGGGAGCAGCTTCGCGTTCCAGGGCAGAATGGGTGATATACAGATCCGGGAAGGCGCATTCACTTCGGTTATCTGGAACGAGCGCGTGAAAGACGCCCAGTCGCTGGAAAGCAAGATAAAAGTAAAACTCGGCGCCAGCGCGATTGTGAGCGTGATCCCCAGTCTGGACGAAAGCCGTGCCCACCTGCAACCCATCAAGGAAATCATGAATGCCGCCGGAGTGGAAAAAATCAGCGATCTTTCCACATTGCAAATCAGGATACCCACCGTCATTCCCAAGGGAAAGCTATTGATCGCGCCGCGCAAAAACAAGCTGGTAGGGGTGGACTGGGCCGATCTTGCGGGTAGTTTCTCCGACCTTACCGCAAAGCAGAAAAAAGAACGATTGGCAAGATTCCTGCCGAACCGGAATAGCGCAAACGTGCTGAAAACCGCCAGGCCGGCCACAGCAGCGGCCGCGGCTCCCGCTCCGGTGCTCGCCCCGGCGAGGGCCGCCGCGGTTACCAGGGCGGCATTCACCAGGCGGCTGGCCGATCTCTCGCTTTTAAACAGGGCCGGTATGCGCGTGGATCGTGAGGCGATCCGTATGAGCCCGACCATCGAGGCTTCCAGAAGTGGTGTCAGCCTCAACGAAGTGGTGCAGCTGCGAGGCACCGGCCTCAGACTGGTGAACAAGGACCTTTTGCTTCAGCAAATCGAAGCCAGAAAACCCGAGCACTGGCCGACGCTGTCCGGTATCGTGCGCCCGCTCACGCTGAGCACATTGCCAGTGGATAGTTCCGTGATCATTGCCGGTGTGCTGGATCTCACCAATACGCAATTGATAGTTGAGCCAGATGTGGAAAGATTGTACATCATCGCTGAAAAGGTGATTTGTGGCGCCAATGCCACCATCACCTGGCGCAGACCAGGGGGAACCACGCCTCCCCGGCTGGATGACCCGGATCTGAATGGGCGCGGCTGGAATGGCATACAAACCAAACCGGATTCGAGACACGGTCTTGACGGCGATGACGGCAGAGGCGGGGCCGCCGGTATTGCCGGGGCAACCGGCCGCAATGCATGCGCGCTTGAAATGTGGGTGAAGGAGCTCACCAATATTCCGAATATCGACCTGAACGGTGAAGACGGTATCAAGGCGGGCGCTGGGCAGCGCGGTGGCCGGGGTGGAGACGGCGGCGATGGCGAAGGCGGGAAGCGCATCTGGGCATTCGGCTGGCATTGCATCAGCGATCCCGGCGATGGGGGCGATGGTGGGAATGGCGGTCGTGGCGGTGACGGTGGCCGCGGCGGGAATGGCGGTCACGGCGGCGCTATTACCATCGGCGTGCTGGATGGCACGCTTGCCGCCACCGTCACCAACAATGCTTTCCGCTTGAAGAACCAGGGCGGGCAACGCGGGCGCGGCGGAAACGGCGGGACTGGAGGGAGTGGAGGGAGCGGCGGGCGCAGCGGGAACGGCGAAACATGCCGCGACGCGCGTAATGGTGCAAACGGCGCACAGGGCCAGCCCGGCACTGCCGGTGTGGATGCGATACTGCCAGGGAATGATGCCGCCAACCGGTTCTTTCAGTTTTCGGAAGATGCCTGGGAAGAACTGTTAACGCGCCCCTTCGTCACCGAAATAAATCCGTCCGAGGTATTTCCCGGCAACCCGATCACTCTTCGAGGCACGCAATTTGCCGATAACGACAGAGTGGTCATCGACGGAGACGGTGTGACCATCCTTGTGCCGGTGGTCAACCCGGACGAAAGCATCACGGTAACTGTCCCGTCGACGATTTCCGGTGGTCAGAAATCCGTGTATGTACGGCGGTCGTCAGACGGGACGGAAAGCAATCGTGTGCCCATTCGCGTTAAACCGCAGCTGGATACGCTGCCCACAAACCTTCCACCAGCGGCGGATGTCACCATCTCCGGGAAGGCATTCCTGGCGGACGCATCGGTATTGGTCGATGGCGGCGCCATACCCGCCAAGAGTGTTACCCGCACACAGATCATCTTCACGATGCCCGGCACCGGCGGTACCGGCAGTCCCGGCGGAGCGGTCACTGTGCAAGTGCGCAACCCGGACGGTCTCGTTTCCAACAGCAGAACCGCCAGCCGGCCGCGCGTGCTGGAAATACCTTTTACTTACGGCACACACAACCTTCCTTTTGACAATTTCAAGGACGGCGTTCCTTCCTGGAGTACTTTCGAGGAAACTTTTGGCGCCGGCGAAGTATGGCATGAGTTGCTGGACCCCATTTTCGGCCACCCGATTCTCACCGGGGCCTACTATCTCTTTTATGAATATTTTCTCAAGGGAGAAGATAACGGCGGTCTGGCGACCGGCTTCTGTACTTCCCTCGCAAGCCTTGTGGCGGATAAGCTATGGAAGGGGGAAAACAATGCCATCACCACTACCAAAGCCAGTGTTCACACTTTTCTGACGGCCGTGCACGGTAAATTGCTGAGCCGCGAAAGTCTCATTCATTTCCATGATCAGAGCCGCGAGGGTGTTTCCAGGGTGGAGAGGACGGCACGCACCATCGAACGGACATTTCTTACGGGATGCGACCGGACGACCGCGCCGTTGTTGTTCTTTATTCCTTCCGGCGCCATCTGGGATGCCGGTTACATCGACGGACTGGGCGATTCGCACTGTATTATGCCCTACCGTTTTGTTTATCCCTCGGGGCATCCCGGTCCGCAGTTGAGTCCGGATGGCAGCACAACCATCAGCAGCCTGGATGGGGTGGAGATGTTTTGCTGGGACTGCAACCATGCCGCCAATAACAATTGCCGGCTGGTATTCCGGTTGGATGGCGGCGTGCTGCACTATGATTATTTCGATGGGGGTACCGATATAAAATTCAGCAGTTCCGGCAATATCACCTTGGGGCATATGAGCAATGGCGATTACTTGCTGGCCGATCATGACTTGCCTTTCGGCGGCCCGTTCGGGCTGACAAGTTTCATCATCGATTTCCTGCTGAGCCCCGCCGACCTCGAAATACTTGATGAAAATGGCTTGCGAGTGGGTAATTTCAATAATCAGATCTTCAGCGAAATACCGGATTCCCATCCCTGCTACCTGATCAAGGGCGCATACCTGCTGCCGGTGAACAGAAGTTATACGCGTCATATCGTCGGAAACGGTACGGGAACCTATACCTATAACAGCATCATGCCGGACGGCACCACGATCAAACTGGAGGACGTGCAGACCCAGTTCGGCCACCGGGATACGCTCATGGTGAATGAAGATGCGTCACAGATCAGGTTTGCGCCGCAGGTGGAGAAACAGTTTACGGTGACGTTCTCGAGACTCGTTGGTGATCAGCTGCGTTCACTTGCCATCAGCGGCGTAGGCGGGGGCCCTGATACGGAATCCGATATTACGGTAGCGCCTGATCTCAGCATTTTCCGTCTGGGCAATCGCAGCACCCTGAAAAATGTGCAGGTGAAAGCATTTTCCATTAATAGAACCACCAACGCACGGGTGAATAAAGAGACCGCCGTAAGCCTGCCTTCCAATCATGACCTCGTCGTATCGGTGGGAAATTGGGATACGCTGAACTTGCAGGCGGAAGCATTGGAATTTTAAAACGATGACCCGATGATGCGACAATCAGTCATTAATTGAGGATGACTGATTGGATTTTATGGGCGTTCCCCGCAAACTGCTTTCGTATCGATTGAGAATTCGCATGGCTCCGGCTTCCCCATCCAGCGTTGGCGATCCATGGGGCCGCTACATCCGGCGTCTTCCAGTAATGCATGCGTACCGGTTGCGTCGCATACCAGTACAACTGAGTGGCGATCGTTGCGCAGTACCCTGACCTTATAGTCTTTGAAATTCTCCAGCAGGATCGGGTCATGCCGGGTTGCCAGCGTCAGTAATTCGCTTTCACCAATTTCCGGCGGTGGATTCTTGTAGCGGACGGTCGATTCCACTGCGGCTGACAGTTTGGTCAGTGCGGAGGCCTTGATGTACATTTCTTCGCTATCAACACGTCTCTGGCTGGACGTGCAACCCGCCAGGAAAGAAAGTACAAGTACAACAGTAACGGTGCTTTTGATCATGATCATGCCTTGCTTTCTTTGTCTCTCCAGTAGACATAGCCGCCGTTATCGTCTCTACCCGTATCCAGATTCCAGTTAACCGCCGCCGTCTGGTAGGTGTCATCGTTTTTAAAGACGGCATTGGCAATGTGCGACCAGGCGGCAAGTACATTTTCCATCGCCCGGTCGAATATCTGGTCGTAATTCATCGCGCCAAGGGGTGTTGCCAGACCCTCCAGATATTGAGTGTCGAGATCGGCAATAGCCGGGTAGGTCAAGCCGATGTTGGCGGCGACGTGGCGCGCAAAGGGCGGGAGCACATTGCCTTCTTCCGCTTTATCGACAATGAATTTGAATGCACCGTGCCAGTTATCGATGATAGGAGGATTGGTTTGATAGGGGCCGGAATAGCAGGTCTCAAGCATGCGCTGCCAGGTGCTTACAATCGCCGGGTCGAGCTTTCCGCTGCCGGGTTGGTCGCAGCATCCCCAGATTCCCGAATCCAGGTGTTCGGCCAAGCCTATTTCACCGATGTTCAAGCGCTGAAAGATGTAGGCATCCTGATGCATCTCGCAGATTCTGTGCTTCCCTTTGTTCTTCTGATATTCGCCTACTTTCAGCTCAACAACAGGATGGATTGTCACATCGGTTACTACATGACTGGTGTACCCTAGCAACCAGGAGAACGTTTTTTGCCGCGATGCACCATCCAGCTTTCTAATCAGGTCGATTCCCGTTTTGACCATGTCGCCGGTTTTTTGGTAGTGCATTCGATCCGCCCAATGGCAAGCATCGGGATGAAGGATGTCCAGGTAAGGGTAGTCCGGGCTAACCGCGCCAAGCTCGCAAAAGCGGAAGTAATCCAGTACCGAAACGATTGCCTCGGGAGTGAAGCCGTGGTTTTCGAGCCGGGCAGGTTCTCTGACCAGGTTGACCAGGGTGAGGTGTGCATAGGCGCCAGGCATTATAATCCTAAATCCGGTAGTTGACCGCTCATTTAATAGATCAGTGTTATGATTAATAACGATATTTCGTATTATTTAACTTCCACCTTATGGGTGAGGCCGCTACGGGATGAATTGCACAGTTTTTGCGGCACATGGCTGCGTTGCAACTTCTTGGAATGGGGCGCCCTGGAGCGTCGCACGAGGGGCCCCGCGAAGCGGGGATCGGGCAGCACAGGGGATGCCGCGACCGCGTTCCAAGGCGCCCGCATCCCGCTACGGGGTCACACCTTCCTGCGGAAGGCACTGCTCCGCCCTGCGCGGCCGCACCATTCCGCGTCGTTGCGCCTTTCCCTGTACCCCCAGAAACCGCACACTTCATCCCGTCCAACTACCGGATTTAGGATAATTCCATCGTTTTATACATTAGCTGTTTTCCCAGTTGTCGATTGCCCGGACCGCGCCGCCCCTGTATCTTCCTTGTATCTTGCGTGCTTTTGCGCAAGAATGTCTTGACCGCTCCAACATTACGCTCAGGATTCGAGCGCAAGCCAGCGTATTCTCCGGGCAGGTGCCGATCTCTTTAGTGACCTCTTTAGTCGACCCTTTTTGATACTTTTAGATAACCGGCAAGTGGCTCCATACTCGCGGCCCCTGCTCTTCAGCGTCACCCTTCCATTTACCACATTCAATAACAAGTTCAGGTGAATATTGCACCAAAACCATCTGAATTACTATATTTGGGTGGCTTTGCAATGCGACCAAACATCCCGTTCGGCATGTTTAATGATTAAGGCTTCAAATGTTTAATTATTTTGAGAAAGTGATTTATCCCTATCCTGATACCACGGACAGGATTCCACCAAAGGGCTTCTTGGCTTTCATATGGGAGGCCACCAATGGTGTACGGCGGCATCTCGTTGCGATGACGCTGCTTACCGCGAGCATAGGCGCGTTTGAGGCATTGCTATTTGCCATACTGGGAAAAATTGTTGACTGGCTAAGCCAGATACCGCCCTCTCTTTTATGGCAGCAGGAGCGGTATACGCTTCTTCTGTTTGCCGGGATACTGGTAGCGAGTCCGGCATTGGTCGGATTGCAAAACCTCGTCAAGCACCAGGTGCTGGGGGGGAATTTTCCGATGCGGCTGCGCTGGAATTTTCACCGGCTGATGCTCAATCAAAGCATGAATTTTTATCAGGATGAGTTTGCCGGCCGGGTAGCGGCCAAGGTCATGCAAACCGCGCTTGCGTTACGCGATGTCTGTTTTATTCTGGGAGACATACTCGTTTATGTGACGATTTATTTTTTGACGCTGATTGCCGTGGTGGGGAATTTCAATCTCTGGATGTTGATACCTTTTATAGGGTGGCTGATCCTCTATATTTTTGTATTACGGTTTTTTGTGCCGCGAATGAGCCAGGTTTCTCAATTGCAGGCCGACGCGCGGGCGCTCATGACGGGGCGCATCAGCGACGCCTACACCAACATTGCCACCGTCAAGCTCTTCTCTCATGCCGGCAGGGAGGCGGGTTACGCAAGATCAGCCATGCAGGAATTTCTGAAAACAGTGCATGGCCAGATGCGATTGATCACCGGTTTTGAAACGGTGAATCAGGTTATGGGAGCGAGCCTTATCATCAGCGCGGTTGGAGTCGCTTTATGGCTATGGACAGAGGGTCAGATAGGTGTTGGCGCTGTTGCTGTTGTCGGCGCAATGACGCTAAGACTTAACGGCATGTCTCATTGGGTCATGTGGGAAATGGCTTCGCTGCTGGAACAGGTTGGCACAGTGCGAGACGGCATCAATACGCTATCGCGTGCGCATCTGGTAACTGATTATCCGGATGCGGCACCTCTGCGGATTAACAATGCGGATATCAGGTTTGAGGAGGTAGTCTTTGCCTATGGGGGAATTACGCCGATCATAGATCACTTTTCATTGCATATCAGACCGGGTGAAAAAATCGGACTGGTTGGAAGATCAGGCGCGGGCAAATCCACGCTCGTAAACCTGCTGCTCAGATTTTATGACGTTGAGCAGGGACACATACTGATTGACGAACAGGATATCAAACGCGTTACCCAGCTCAGTTTGCGCGCCAATATCGGCATGGTCACCCAGGATACGTCCCTCATGCATCGCTCGGTGCGGGATAATCTCTTATATGGCCGGCCGGATGCCACCGATGCGGATATGATCGCCGCCGCGAAACGAGCCGAGGCACATGACTTTATCGCGGATCTGACCGATCCCGCCGGACGTACAGGCTACGATGCCCATGTCGGGGAGCGCGGGATAAAGCTCTCGGGGGGGCAGCGCCAGCGGATTGCCATAGCGCGCGTGATGCTGAAAGACGCCCCGATACTTTTGCTGGATGAAGCCACCAGCGCGTTGGACTCAGAGGTGGAATCGGCAATTCAGTCAAGCTTGTATCGATTGATGGAAGGAAAAACCGTAATAGCCATCGCACACCGGCTATCCACCATTGCGGCGATGGATCGTCTGATTGTGATCGATAAAGGCCGTATCGTGGAAGAAGGCAATCACCAAAGCCTTATAGCATCCGGTGATCTTTATGCGCGGCTGTGGAGTCACCAGAGTGGCGGGTTCCTGGGGGAGGATGTGTAGTACCCCGGATATTTCATCGAAGATTGGTGGTACAAATTGGATTTCAGCTCTGTTGGTCAGAGAGAGCGCATGGTTGGCCTTTCATCAGGAACAGGCAATGCCCCTAACAGTACGAAGGTGCGTTAGCAGACAGACTAATATGTTTTTCATGGATAACCTTATCCTCTGGACGATTCTATTAAATTCAACCTGATTCATTAGGGGATAAATATGAAAGATATTTCCAGGCACAAGTGGTATCGAACGATGGGCCTAGTCGCTTTCGCCGCTCTATTCACAGCGGCTTGCGCGGGTACAGAAAAAAGAGAAGTGGCGTCGCAGCTTGCAGTTGCAAGAACTGCCGTCGCGGACGCGGTAAGTGCTGGTGCGCCGGAATTTGCTCCGGTGGAATTGAAAGCCGCGCAGGAAAATTTGGATGCTGCGGAAAAAGCTTCGATGGCGCATGACTATAAAAAAGCTAAACGATTAGGCGAGAAAGCTCAAACAGATGCGCAACTCGCTACCGCCAGAACTCGGGCGGGTAAGGCCCAGAAAGCGGAAGACGCCTTGAAGGAAAGTAATCGTACGTTACGTGACGAGATAAATCGCAAGGCACAGTGATCCATTCCGAGGAGAGTTTCCCATGAAAAAAAATCAATTGTTATCTGTTCCGTTTATTTTAATGGCAGTGCTGGCAGGTTGTAGCGCGATGCCAGACAGAAATGCTTATCTGGAGGAAGCCCGCGGCAGCTACCACGATGCGCAGAGTGATCCGCAAGTCGTCAATCTGGCCGCTCTGGAACTGAAGGAGGCGGGCGATGCGTTGGATAAGGCCAATGCCGCCTGGACCCGAAACGAAGATCCCGCCACCGTGGATCACTTGGCCTACGTAGCGAAACGTCGGGTAGTGATCGCACAGGAAACCGCCAAGGGGAAGGGGGCTGAAGCAGCAGTAGCTCACTCCGACACGGAAAGCGCCAAAATCCAGCTTGCTGCCAGAACAGAAGAAGCGGACAAGAGTCAGCGAAGTGTTGAGGTGTCGAAACAGCAGGCACAAGATGCGGAAATGCGTGCCGCGCAACTCCAATCACAACTCAACGAACTAAATGCACAGCAGACGGATCGTGGCGTGGTCGTTACACTTGGGGATGTACTTTTCGACACGAACAAAGCTCAGCTCAAATCGGGCGGCGTTCGCGCGGTGCAGAAACTCGCCGATGTTCTCAAACAGAATCCACAGCGCAAGATTTTTGTGGAAGGATTTACTGATAGCAGAGGCAGTGACAGCTACAATCAGGATCTTTCCGAGCGGCGCGCTAATGCGGTACGCGATACACTGCTGGGCAT
>JBKJYB010000221.1:0-4199 GCA_046716045.1 Nitrosospira sp. | reverse complement strand
GACTTCCACTATGCAACGCGGGCGTTTCATTTCGAAGGCGAATCACATTTTTGTAAAAATTGAGGAGTGAATGGGGTTCCGCCAGCTGCTTCTCTACGTTTATATCCTTAAAGTTTTCAGCCACGGGCAGCCAGGGCTTCGCTGAATCGGCACAGAAGCCTGCGTTTGGTTTTTCGTTCCATAGCATGGGTGTGCGGCACTCGTCGCGATTAAGAATTTCGACGCTCTTGTCAACCAGGAATTGTGGAATCCATCTATATTGAATGGCTATAGCGTCTTTTCCCTGTTTCAGCGGAATTCTTACCCTGGGTATTCCGATCTCATCCCCAAAATAGGTGAACGGAATGCCTCTGCATGTAAACTGAAACAGCGCCAGCAATTTTGCCTTTTCGATACTTCCTTCCAAACGGCTGATTACACGTGTGCGGTCATGATTGGCAAAAACGAGGGTAGGTATTAGTGGTTCCGGAAAATGCTTCTCAAACATCATTAGCATCTCGCGGTAGTTCTCCGCCTTAAACGGCATCGAGATGGCTTTAAAAAGAAAGATGGCGTTCAAGCCATTCTTGCCATTGTTATAGCAGAATCGCTTGATCAGTTCCTCGTCCCCATGCGATTCACCGATCAAGACTCTTTTGGGATTATCGAATTCGTCCACTATATTTCTCAACTCGGTGGCGAATTCAAAGCATTCTTCCTGGAGAAAGTTGTTTTTCAAATTCTGGAAAAAAAAGTCAGTGATTTGTCCGATGGGGTCAATCGGAAACTGGGCGGATTTTTGTGGAATGACGGATCCTCATAAATGGCACTGATAATATCCAGCCGGAAACCATCCACTCCTTTGTTCAGCCAGAATCTGGCAACATCGAACATGGCTTGTTTTACTTCGGGGTTGCGGTAATTCAAATCAGGCTGAAACGGCAGGAAGGCGGTGTAATTAAACTGCTTCCGTTCGGGGTAATAGCTCCAGGCTTTGTTGCCCGCCATGGCACGCCAGTTATTCGGGGGTTTAGTGCCTTTCTTTCCTTTTCCATCTTTCCAGATATACCAGTCGGCTTTTGGGCTATCGCGCGAGCTTGCCGATTCTCTGAACCAGGCATGCTCATTGGAAGTATGGTTCAACACCAGGTCGAATACGAGCTTCATGTTTCTGCAATGCAGCTCTTGCACCAGTTTTTCAAAAAGCGCCATATCTCCATACTGGGACGAGATGGAATAATAATCGCTGATATCGTATCCAAAATCCCTTTGCGGACTTTGCATAAAAGGGGAAATCCAGATTGGTTCGAAACCCAGATCTTTAAGGTAATCGAGCTTCTCGATAATGCCCTTGAGATCTCCGATGCCGTCGTGGTCTGTGTCGTAAAAGGATCGCAGATAGATTTGATAAACAGTGGTTTTCTTCCACCATTCCGCGTCCGAATTACTAGAGAAGATGGATTTTAAGGAATCGCTCGACATAACCATATTCGGAGAACAGGTTTTTGGTGACAGGAAGGTTGAGGTGTGGCGATTGTCCTGTTTTTTATGAGAGCGGCTTCTTCCGATGCGAGTCTTTAGCCCGGATGTTTCATAAATTCGCGTGATGATCGCACATAGTATTGTTTTGCAGGGAGATTTTGTGAAAGAGTGGCGTAGTTATTCATACGCCCGACTGAACAAAATTTCCATACGAAACAAAAGACCAGCGAGGACGCGCGTCAATTTATGAAACATCCGGGTTAGGTTCCCTCGGATACGGGAAGATTATAGCGGAGATCGTGCAACTCCCCCGGCCACTCGGGCTCAGGGGAGCAGTTGGTCAGGTATTTCTTTGTATGGATACTGATACTACTTGCCAAGCGATGCTTTTACCTGCTTGGCGTGCTCGGTATGCGCGACAAATGCCGGCCGTACTTTGACCAGTAGCGCTTTCAACTCTTCATTTTTGGCATTGGGGATAAGTGTCATGTCGACCGCATCGAGTACCTGTTCATGATAGGTTATCTCGTGATCAATATAGGCCTTATCGAATTCAGCGCCGCTCAATTTCTTGAGATGCGCGATGTTTTTCTCGCCTCCCGACTTCAGGCTCTCGCTGGTTGGATTATCCTGTGGTGTCACTTTTAGCTTGGTTACAAGTTCCACCGCTTGTTTGTTTACATCGGCGTGATCCGTGACCATGCGATGAGCGAACGCCTTTACGTCCGCATTGGATGCCTTGGACTCGGCCAATTTGCCGGCATTGATGTCGACCTGATTGGCAGCCACGACAATGGCGGCAATTTGCGCATCGTTGGGAGCGGCTGCCTGGGCTACGGATACAAACATGGGAGCAACCAGGGCAACCGCGAGCATGAGCGTGCTGTTTTTCATAAATCCTCCACAAAAGTTAGTCGAATATGCAAAAAATACTTTTTCTCAAGACTGTACCAGTTCGCTTATTGGTGGCAACTACCCATACGATCATGCGCCGTCATCTTTTATTGAATAGCGCAAAACCTATTCCGCAAAGATATGGGCATTACAGTCTCAAGATTCATACGACTCCTGATTATGGAGATGAGTTCAATGCAGCCGTGATATTTATGAGGAGAAAGTCATTGCATTTAATAGGGTTATGATTGGTTTTACAGCATTTCCAGTGACGCCTCCGCATACGCCTGTCCTGCTATAGGTGGCTGCGATTTCCTTGATTTGCGAATCGGTGCGCCGGACAACGCTTGCTGACTACGCAAATCGGCCGTCCCCTCAAGTAGCATCTTTGTGGATGGCACCGGTGAATTTCCCGATTAGGTATCTTTACCTTATCTGAATCTGACAGGCGCCAGTTTCGCGGCGCTGTACTTAAGTCCGATGGTCAAAAAAAATCTACCGAGTAACATAGCGCTTGCTGTTACTGGATTCATTGAGTAATTGCTTTTCTTGCGGCAGTGATTAAACCTACAAAAATTGCATTATATGAAGAGCTTGAGTGCGGCGTTGTCAGTAGTGGCGCTATTACCGGAACCATTGGCGGCGAATGCCACGCTGATCGATCCCGTTCCTTATACCTTGTTTGCCGACAGTCCATCCGCGCGCGCTTTATTTGACTGTTTTGAACTCGAATACCTGGAGCAATGCCTGCTCAACGCTTCGGATGCGCTCGCGTCGTATGAGATAACGTCACGGCCTGCTGGCGTGAGTGACTGGCTTGATACCGGCCGCAGTTTGAGAAGTGGTTCCGGAAACTCAGGCCACATATGGTATTTCAATGGCGTTTCGAGCATAACATTTACCTTCAGTGCGGCATTGCTCGGCGCGTTGCCCAATCATGCCGGTCTGGTATGGACCGACGCGGGTTTTGACAACGTCCGAAGGGGTTTCGATAGCGTGCTCTTTGAAGCTTTCGATACAGCGAATAATTTGCTTGGGATTATTGGTCCATCCGCATTGGGAGATGGGCTGTTTGCGGGACAAACGGCGGAAGACCGTTTTTTTGGCATCACCAGTGCGAGCGGGATTGGTTCCGTGCGCATTAGCCTGCTTCATAGCACCGAGCAGGGGCTGGATAAGCTGCAATACGATTTTACGAAGTTTGCGCAGGACGCTGCTGACGCGGATCCGGCCACCACGCTCGCCGTGCTAGTCGTCGGCCGCGCCGGGGATGGTTTTACGCGGCGGCGGTTGCACGGTTGATCCGTCTGCATCAGTCATTAGCATGCTCTTTCCCGATAACGCTACGCTTGCGGGCGTAACTGAAATAGATGACCAGGCCGATCACGGCCCAATACAGAAACAATCTTATGGTTTCCCAGCCCAGGCTGATGAACAGCAGAAAGCATCCGGCCATGGCCAACGGTCCGACAGCCCAAAGCGCGGGTGTCCTGAAAGGACGATGGCGATCGGGTTCGCGGCGGCGCAGCACCATTACGCTCAGCGCCACCATGAAGAATGCAAACAAGGTGCCGGAGTTCGATACATCGGCAAGCATGGCGACAGGGAACATTGCCGCGAACAAGGCTACGGCAGTCCCCGTGATCAGGGTAACGACATACGGCGTGTGAAAACGTACGTGTATATGCGAGAAAGATTTTGGCATGAGGCCGTCGCGCGACATGGTGAACAAGACACGGGTTTGCCCATAAATCATCATTAAAACCACGGAGGGGAGGGCGATAATGGCGGCGGCAGCCACCCAGTTGCCAATAGCAGGGTAACCCGCCGCACGCAATACAAAC
>JBKJYB010000220.1:0-3220 GCA_046716045.1 Nitrosospira sp. | reverse complement strand
AGCCACGCTGCCCCCTCAACACGGTCTGCATCGACGGATTACCTTTACCAATTGAACTGGAAAACAGCATTCTGCATTATTTTCATGTGCGCAGGGAACGGAATACCCCCATGAAACAAAACCACGGAACCAAGATTACATAAGAAATTCCCTATTGTCGATTGCGGCCGGACCGCCCAAAGAAGGTCTTACCACGTCTTAGCGTGGTGCCTGCGTGCGGCAGATGCTAGTGCCGTACTGTCACTGTGCGCTTTATAAAATTCCGGGATATTTAACCATTAAATCTCACTTTCAGAGGGGCCATTACCGCTCTGTCGCTTCGCGGAGACAGTGCATTAACCATCTCGTTACAAGGGATTCACGCCGACTCCGAAAATCGTTGTCAATAAACGGCGACACTCATACTCCCATTGTATAAGGATGTATTTCACTAACTCATTGCTTTGTAATATTTTTTTATTCTGGCATGAGATTTGCTTTATCCTTATCCGCCGATATGTCAATCGTTTATCGGCGCAAGACTACTCTTGGTGCTTTAAATAAGCCCCTTGCGGACACATTGCGGACAACTTATTCCGAGGTTCCCAAGTAAGACAACCGATTTTTTCCTGAATTCTTCGTATCCTGATTCGTCTAGCTACCAGATAACAGTACAGGAATAAGGCTTTTGCTTTTGCTTTTGCGGTTGCTTTACATGTGGAAATCCTTGCATGCGGTGGTTCTATTTTTTAATTTTAGAAGGAAACAACTCCATTATGTTATTGCCATCATTAACAGGTAAACGCTTCACCAGGCGTCTACTTATTGCAACCATAGCAGCCGCCGTTTCGCCGGGAATCAGTCTGGCCGGTGACAACGAGGTAAAATTTTCGCTGACGGACACGCCTGGACGCTGGTTTGATACCGGTAAAACGATTGCCGGCACGCGCTCGCTCGCGGTGGCGGCGCCCGGCGTGGAGGTAAAGTTTTCAGGGGATTCAAATACGGTCCATACTAGAACCAGTGTGATTTACCCGACCGGGGCCGTGGGTATGCCATTCAACACCTCGCCGAGAAAAGGTGGAGACAGTGTCGTCTTGAAAACCCCTGGTTTGTATGTCTTTACGTGCAGCATCCACCCCTACATGTTTGGCGCCGTCATTGTTGATGATCCAAAGACAACCGGACTGGATCTGGGGAACTCGATCAGTTTAATCAACGGCATCACGGTTCCCAGCAGCAGTGACCTGGCCACGCGTCTTCTGCGGACATTCTTTATTGCGACCAATCCCGGAAACTGGCAGAACTACACGTCCAGTGCTCCCTGGCACGTTACCTACCCTAACGTCGATGTGCGTGTGGACAGCGGTGTGGTCAATCTCCCGGCTGTGCTCAATGCCCGCTACGGGAATGATGTTACGCTGGAGCCCCTTAGAAATCCGATGATACCGGCGGTCGGCGAGGTATGGGTGGCAACGCAGTTTGAAACGACTTCCGGAAAATCAAAACCGGGGACTATTTCCGCTTTGGACGGCACTAGCTGGCAAGTCACACGGAAGGTGGCGCTACCGTCGATCAATATGAATAATGCGCATAACATGTGGGCTGATCGAGATCAGAATATTATTTACGCGACCCAATGGTTTGACAGCAAACTGGCTGTATACGATCGTAAAACAGGAGCTTTAATCCGCAATGTGTCAGTGGGCGAATCACCAGCGCATGTGATGACCCGCACCGATACCGATCAGCTCCATGTCACCAACAACGGCGATACCCAGACAGACTCGGTCATGGAGCTTGCGCCGCTTGCGACCGGCGTGGAGCGGCGTATCGATATCGGGCGAGGGAATGCTCATGCGCACTGGATGAGCCATGACGGAAAAAAGATGGTTACCCCGAACGTGTTCACAGGAGATACGACCCAGTATAGCTTCAGCTCCAACTCGATCGAGTCCCTTCTGCCGGCAAGCAGCCCCCTTGGTCATCCCATAGCCACGGGCATGATGCCGGATGCCAGCAAATACTATGTAGCCAACTTGCTCGACAGCACCATGACAGTGATCAACATGAATACGCATACCGTGATCAAGCGTATCAACTTGATCGCCAACTATAACCCCGTGACGGGCGCGATTTCCGGTCCCGCGGGGGCAATGCCGATTCAAACGCCGGTCTCCCCGAATGGGAAAAACATGGTTACCGCCAATATGCTCACCGGGACCATTACAATAATCGATACCCGGCCCGGTTTGGCGACAACAGATACCGTGGTTGCGATGCTGGCTTGCGATCCGGGCTGCCATGGTGTCCAATATGGCGCCAAACAAGGGGGTGGATACTACGCTTATGTTGCGAGCAAATTCTCCAACAGATTGCTTGTTGTTGACCCTGATCCAAATGGAGATGGCAACCCGTCCGATGCTTCGATCGCAGGCAAAGTGGGACTTTTCGCTTCCAGCGGCACCCAGAGCGACGCCACCGTTAGCGGTAATCGGGGAATGGGGGGTCAGGGTATCCTGCCTATTCCGATAGTCTACAACGGCTGGGTTCAGAACTTGCCCGCCTCCTGGAAAAGTCAATTGACGGCGGCTCAACAAAACCCTGCTCAGTAGCGAGCCGTTACCGGTACGAGACATCCTTTTTCAGCCTATTGATCCGGCGAGGAAATACTACTGATTTCGTTATTCCGGGCTTGACCCGGAATCCGGTCCAGGTCAGCAATGGTACGCTTTGAACGACACTGGATACCGGCTTCCGCCGGTATGACGACTGTACTGTTTGCTCGCCAGCAATAGCTGGTCAGCCGCCGGATTTGGGTTCAACTCGTCAAACCGGAAAAGGGTGAACAGCGTACAATTGTGCAATGGCACTCCGTCCGGTGATCAACGCCGCGAATTAGCCTCATAAAAGTGCCTTATTCCACAATTCGCAATTCCCACGATGGTTTATTATTTCTAATCGCGGGGATATGAAAGCCATTTCCCCACCAGAGTCTTGGTCAAAGCCCTTCGGTTTTACGATACCAGTGGTTATAAGTCATCACCGAATTATCCGTTGGAAAATTGGATGATTTACCGGATACAAACACTTTCAGTATTCCAGTAATGGATTCGGAATAAATACTAGAAATGCCAGAAATTTCCATCGATCGATCAAGCTTCGCACAGACAGCCATTGTGTCTTTGGCGACGCTCGCCGCATTGGCAATACTTGGCTTGGTGCTCGCATACTGGATCGG
>JBKJYB010000219.1:0-6945 GCA_046716045.1 Nitrosospira sp. | reverse complement strand
CCGAACACGAGCAGGAATGGGCCTTTTGCCTTGATTGCCCCCAACCGCGCTGATGCCAGCAAGCCCATTTCCAGCAGGAACAAGGCCAGCACGCCCATGAACAGGTCCATGAACATCTTATCCAGCGGCGAGACAAGTTTTACCATTCCAGCGTAGTAACCGACGATGACCCCGCCAACCATCAGAAAAATACTCGTGCCGGTCAGGATCTCATGCATCAGCTTACCCCATTCGGTAGAGCCCCCGGCACCGCGCCGCGCCAGGATCGTGCCGGTCACCAGCGCCGGTATCTCCATCAGCGCCATGATCAGCACCATGTAGCCTTCGGACGTCTCCTTGATACCATCCAGGAAAGCAATGCCCACAGCAAAAGTCACCGCGCTCACCGAACCGTAGTGGGCGGCGATAGCGCCGGAATCGGCCTGATTGAATTTCCCCAGCTTTTTCAATATGGGATAGGCGGTCAGTGGCACCAGCGCCGCCAGCACAACCATCGACAGGGCGATGGGCAGCACTTCCATGATCTCGTATTTGGCCATTGACACCCCACCCTTGAAACCGATGGCTATCAACAGGAAGATGCTAAGGCTTTTATATAAAGCATCGGGGATCTTGAGGTCGGATTTCAGCACGCCGGCTAAAACCCCCAAGATGAAGAATAGCACTACAGGTTGTATGGTCGCCATTGCGTCATCCTCCTATCGTCATTATTGATCGTGGTAAAGATTCGCGCAATTTTCCTAGCGCTGTGTTGCAGCATTTCTTATGTTGTTTCATTTTCTTGTGGCGTCCCATCAATCTACCCCCCGAATGTGCTTTTACGTGACGTTGCCCTGTTTTATCGTTACGATAAAGATGCCCTACAACCCCCTCCATCCCCTCATAGTGAAAGCTTTGAGTGAACTTTTAATCGTTTTGGTCTCGATCTTCCTCACTCCACAACATACCTTCCATCACAATAACGGACATGACGTCCTTCACAGGCCCATTCCCGTTTAAGAGTTCTCTTTATTCCCTAAGACATGTTTGTCATCTATCTCCTCCCAAAGGTGAATTAGAGTTTCTGGAACGAACCAGAATTAATCGCACCAAAAAATTTAATCCGCATATATCATTTTTTGGATTTATTTCTTAAAGCACCTATCCACTTGGCCGAACGTACCTCCCATGCTCTGGGAAGTTTAACGAAAGTTAGACTTTGAATTAAATCTTCAGCACAAGCTAAACAATCAAACATATTTATCCTAAGTACTTGAATACTAATAAATATTAAAATTTAATAAAAAGATAGTTTCGTTATAAAGGATGCGAACTACGTTTTGAAAGGAAATTAACACATCAAGTGTGAAGAAAACATTTTGGATGTGTGATTAATTTGTGAATGATGCGGAGTAACCTCCATTTTTAAAAAATATTTGCACTTTTTCGTCGAATCCTTGACACTATTAAATATGAATAACAAATAACCGTCCTGAAATGGGGATTTTTTAACAGGTAGCAAATGGGAGTTTTTAACAACTAAAAAAATGAGGATTTTGAGTGCAATTCTCTGGACCCCCGCAATTGGTGCCCTGATAGTGGCACTGATCTCCGGCCGGGACGTGGGTATAGCCCGTTATTTCGGCAATCTGTTTGCCGGCTTCACTTTTTTACTTACCTGCTACCTGCTTTTTCATTTCGATCAGCACAATGCTGGTCTGCAGTTCAACGAATACTTTGCCATCAACCCCAAAGTAGGCAGTGCGTATGCATTGGGCGTCGACGGCTTATCCATTCCCATGGTGGTTTTGGCCACACTGCTTACTTCCATAGCGCTACTCGCTTCTTCCAGCATTGTCATCAACGTCAAAGGATATCACACCAGCATACTTCTGACCGAATTCGGCATGCTGGGTGTGTTTCTGGCCCAGGACTGGTCTCTCTTCTACATTTTCTGGGAAATTACCTTAATCCCGATGTTTTTTTTGATAGACCGCTGGGGCGGCAAGCGGCGGCAGACGGCGAGTCTTAATTTTGTGCTGTATACCATGGGCGGTTCGATTTTTATGTTGGTCAGCCTGATCGCAATTTATCAGTATGTTCCGGAACACGTCTCTCTAATGGGCGCGATGAGCCAGGTGTCCGAAAACATGCCCAGGGATCACCAAGTCTGGGCATTGCTCGGTTTCTTGATCGGCTTCGGTGTCAAGATGCCAATTTTTCCTCTCCACGGCTGGTTGCCGCTGGCTCACGTTGAAGCGCCCAGCCCGGTCAGTATTTTGCTATCCGGTATTTTGCTGAAAATGGGAGCATACGGTTTACTGCGGGTTGTGGTTATCCTGCCGGCAGCCGCCCAGACTCTACAATCCCTACTTGTCTTTCTGGCGCTGTTCGGCATGATCTATGGTGGCTTGCTAGCTTGGAGACAAAGTGATCTGAAAGCCATGGTCGCCTATTCTTCGATCAGTCATATGGGCATTGTTTTATTGGGGATCTCTACGCTAAATGAGACAGGCTTTACTGGCGCAGTCTTGCAAATGACTGCTCACGGGTTGATTGCCGGCGCGCTATTTCTGGTGGTGGGTCTGCTTTATGACCGTACCCATACCCGCAACATTCAGGATTACAGCTCGCTGGTTCAGGTAATGCCGCGTTTCGCATTCTTTACCACCGAGCTTATTGCAAAACTCCGCGCCTGAGCGGAATTACCTGCCGAATGGGGTAGAGATGGGCGGCCATTGCTGGCAAGATGGAGTTTCCAAAGACTTCATCGGCGCCCGATATGAATACTACGCAACGAAACGGAATCATGCAACGGTGGCAAGTAATTCAGCATGAGTTGATGCCTGAATTGAGAGCGGAAGTGGGTACGCTGACGCCGAAGCTGGAGAAGGTGGTTCATACGCTGGAATGGGTGCGTATAGAAGAATTTACCGGTTCGACGTGGCGGGGGTGCGGACGGCCTGAGCATGACCGGGGGATACTGGCCAGTGCCTTCGTCGCGAAAGCGGTGTTGGGGTTATCTACCACGGCTGGGCTGATCGAGCGTCTGGCGATGGATCGGGCCTTGAGGCGCATCTGCGGATTCCCGATGTGGAAGAAGCTGCCGGATAAATCGACTTTCTCGCGGGTCTTTGCCGAATTTGCGGCGGACGGTCTGGCGGAACGCACCCATGCGGCACGGGTGCGGGAGACGCTGGGCGAGCACCTGATAGGCCATATCAGCCGGGATGGCACGGCGATAGAGGCCCGGGAGAAACCGGCGCGGAAGGTGAAGGCCGCCAGGGAACAGCCGGCGCCGAAGAAACGAGGACGTCTCAGGAAGGGGCAAGTGCGCGAAACTGCGCCGGGAAAGCTTGCGCAGCAAAGAGGCAAGCCCCTGTCGCAGCTCCTGAAGGAACTGCCGCGAGACTGTGACCGGGGCAGCAAGAGCAACGCACAGGGCTACCAGAACAGTTGGAACGGCTACAAACTGCATCTGGATACGGCGGACTGCGGCATTCCGGTGAGCGCGTTGTTGACCAGCGCCTCGATGCACGACAGCCTGGGGGCGATACCGCTGTCCTTAATGACGGCGCAGCGGGTGACGAACTGCTACGACCTGATGGATGCGGCCTATTGCAGCAGCGTGTTACGGGAACACAGCCGCAGCCTGGGACATGTGCCGCTGATCGACCACAACCCGCGTCGTGGCGTGAAGATCGAATTCACGCTCAGCGAGGCGCAGAGGTACAAGGAGCGCAGCCAAGCGGAACGGACGAATGCGCGGCTGAAGGATGACTTCGGCGGGCGCCATCTCCGGGTCAGGGGCAATGCGAAGGTGATGTCGCACCTGATGTTCGGCATACTGGCGCTGACTGCGGATCAGATCCTCAGGTTGTTGACGTAAGTCCGGCAGCAGGAAGCAAAGGAAGCGCCAAACCGGCTTGACCGGCGAAGGCGCTCGCCTTCAACGGCGGAAAAATACGGTAGATATGAAAGATTGCCGCGAACAGGGGAAAGCGTAGCCACTTCGATGCCGAAATTCATGCATCAGATGTCTGCGCGCTTCATTTTAAAAATAGTTTTGCAAGAAGCTCATAAATGAAAAGTGAAAATATTAACATAGAAAATGTCAGAAATTTGTGAAGCAGAAGTATGGGCATCAGGGAAAGGTGATATGGAAGGTAGCTCCTTTTCCTGGGGTACTTTCAACCTCTATGATCCAGCCGTAGTGGTCGCAAATACGCTTGACGATAGCAAGACCGATCCCCAATCCCTCGCCCTGGCTTGATCCGCGGAAGAAGCGTTCATACAAAAGAGGCATATAAAAGGGTTCGATGCCGATGCCGGAATCGGAAATCGAGAGCCGATTCTGACCGAAATTCACCCGAATGAATCCATGTTCCGTATATTGCACCGCATTGCGAAGTAAGTTCACAAGTGCGGTATGAAGCGCTTGTCGGTTCAACGTGAGGACAGTTTTTGGCGCTATCGCTACCTCGAAAATGAGGCGCTTGCGATAGATTTCCGTGCATACGGGCTCTACCGCGTCGTAAACACATTCGGCGAGTGCAACCGGTTCCATAATGCCCAGCGCCTGTTCGCGGGCAAGAAATAGCAAGGCCTGTAATTGCTCACCCATGCGCGTCGCCGCGGCCTCGATCATTCCAATGCGGGCGCGCGTTCGCTCGGAGAGATTGGGCTCCGTAACCAGCAGCTCGCAACTCGTCAGAATCGTGGTAATCGGCGTTCGCAGTTCATGACTTACATTGGCGGTGAACTCCTGCTCACGCCACAGCATGCGCGTAATACGGTTCTGATAGTCGTCCAATGCATGGGCAAGCTGGGCCACCTCCTCATCCTGCCCAGGTTGTATCATGGTTGCGCCTTGTACGTCACCGGGCGCAAGATGCCTTACCCGCTCGGCGAGGTCGGTGACTTGTTTGACAAGTAGTCCCGCGAGCAGGTATCCCACCACCAGCGCGACACCGACCACCGAGAGAAGGGATAACACGATAAGAAGCCTGAGTTCCTGTTGCCGCTGGTCGTGGAGTCCGATTTCATAGGCAACAAGAAATTTCACACCATCGACGTGCCGTACCGCGACACGAACCTCCTCCGGGCCCCGGAAAACCTTGTGACGCCTGTAATTGAGGCCCTGCAAATAGGATGGGAGCTGGGATTCCTCAATGGAATCATGGATGATGTATTTCTCGAGATTGGATCCGACCTGCGGTACAAAATCGGCACGCTCGCGATAGCGCTGGAGCAGATAATCCATCTCGGTTTCGATGATCTGTTCGATATGCGCCTCTTCGATATCGTCGGAGGCGATATAAAGGCTGATACCGAGGGTTCCAACGACAACTATGCAGAATATTGCAAACGCCAGCGCAACACGCAGGCGAAGACCGCGCTTAAACCCCGGCACGGGAAATGAGGCGGTAACCGAGACCATGAACTGTCTCGATCGGATCATAGCCGCCAGCCCGGGTCAATGCGCGGCGCAATTCGTGCATATGGCTACGCAAGGTATCACTGGTTCCCTGCGCATCGCCCCAGACTTCCGACTCCAGTTCCCTGCGGCTAAATACGCGGCCGGGTTCACCCATCATGAGCGCAAGCAGGCGGATACATTTTGGCGGCAACTTGACGGCTGCGCCAGCGAAACGGACAGACAACGTTTTTGGATCGAACGACAGGTCATCGCTTTCCAGTATGCGGCTGGTAACTTTACCTCCGTGCCGTTTGTGCATCGCGGCCAGACGCGCCTCGACCTCCTTCAACGCAAATGGCTTGACCAGATAGTCATCCGCTCCGCAATCGAAACCTTTCAGCTTATCCGTCAGCGTATCACGCGCTGTCAGCATCAGTACGGGCGTATCGAGATTCGCTTCCTGGCGAAGTTTTCGACACAGGGTGATGCCGTCCATACCCGGCAAACCAAGATCAAGCAGAATACCGTCGAATCGCTGCGTAACCGCGAGATGTAGACCCGTGATGCCGTCCGCGGCGGCATCAACACTGTGACCACGGGCTTCCAGAAAATCGTAAAGATTAGTGGCGATCGCGGGATCGTCTTCAATAATAAGTATGTGCACGAAAAGCTCTATCGAAAATATGAGAAACGAAGGCTCAACCGAACTGACAAACTGCACCAGGAACTGACACATCCTGCTTTCCCCAGCTTCGCAGGAAATTCTCCGATTGGCTACGTGAGTGACCTAAGGGCTCACCGCATCAATCATCAGGTTTCACTATTACATACGAAAACCAAGCAATCAACACCCGGGTTCATGAAGTCCGATAGTAAGTCACCACTTTCTGAAAATATATCATTGTAGAGCTTCTTGCAAAAGTCCGTGAGCGAGCGGTCGCGATTAGTGCGGCTTGCCGCTCAGGGCGATTTTTTGTTGATCAGTTCTGTTTCTGCGGCCTGTTCAGATGCTAAATCATCATTTTTTCCTTGTTACGGCGATATCTCTCCAGGCACTGCCTGGTGGAAGGCCGGCAACCGCTATATCCGCCAGGCCTGTTACGGCGATATCTCTCCAGGCACTGCCTGGTGGCGGCACCCGCGCATGTGTCCCGACGCCTCTTGCCGCAGCTACGTGAGCAAGCGCAACAACTGGTCCGCCGTCAGCCCCAGGAGGCCAAACATGAGGTGGCTCATCACTTTGGTGTGGCCTCTGACCCAGACCTGCTTGCCACCAAATTCATCCTTGAGGCGCGCATTCGCACGCTCAGCCTGGCTGCGTTCCTTGTAGCGCTGCTTCTGCGCCGGGTCAAACTCGATTTTCTCGCCCCCGCGCGGGTTGTGATCAATGAGCGGCACATGCCCCAAACTGCGGCTGTGGCTCCGAATCTCCGCGCTGCAATAGGCCGCGTCCATCAGGTCATAGCAGTGGGTTACCCGCCCTTGAGTCATCAGCGCCAGGGGGATCGCTGTCTGGCTGTCATGCACCGAGGCGCTGGTGAGCAGCG
>JBKJYB010000218.1:0-7363 GCA_046716045.1 Nitrosospira sp. | reverse complement strand
CTGGTAGCATTTATCGTACTGGTTGCGTTTCTGCTTATTGGCCTGAACCTCAATCCGCGTCAGGTGCCTTCGCCATTAATCGGAAAACCCGCTCCTGAATTCCAGTTGGAACAATTGCATGAGTCGGAAAAGACGCTTACGTCCAAAGATAATCTTGGCAAGGTCTGGCTATTGAATGTATGGGCTTCATGGTGTGTTTCATGCCGCGAGGAACACCCGTTGCTGGTTGAATTGGCCAAATCCGGAATAGTTCCCGTCTACGGTCTCAACTACAAGGACGAGCGCGACCTGGCTTTGCAGTGGCTAAGACAATTCGGTGATCCTTATACAGTCAGTATCAGAGACCCGGAGGGTAGAACAGGCATCGACTATGGCGTCTATGGCGTTCCGGAAACCTATGTCATCGACAAGAATGGCGTCATTCGTTACAAACAGATTGGTCCGGTAACGGTGGAAGCGCTGGAGACAAAAATTCTGCCGCTGGTAAGGGAACTGCAAGGATGAGTCTGGCATTTTTATCCGATCCATCGGGTTTGTACCGCCGTCATTCGCCTGCCGGTATGCGAGAGAGCTGTTTTAACGTTAGCAACAAAGTTATCCTGCTGCTCGTCCTGATGCTCCTGCTGCCTTCGAGTTGGGCGAAAGAAGCCGCGCTAGTGGCAGAGGACCCGGAGATAGAGCGGCGCATGATTCATTTGTCTGAAGATCTGCGTTGCCTCGTATGTCAGAACGAATCGCTGGCGGGTTCACGGGCGGATTTTGCCAACGACCTGCGACGTGAAATCCGTGAGCAGATGAAAGCAAACAAGAGCGACAAGGAGATTATCGATTTCCTGGTCGCCCGTTATGGCGATTTTGTGCTTTATCGCCCGCCGGTTAAATCCACAACGCTATTCTTATGGTTTGGTCCCTTCGTTTTTCTGGCAATTGGGGCGGTACTGCTGGTTATTTATCTTAAACGCCGCGGCAGGCGGGTTGAAGACGCGGTGCTATCCGAACATCAGCGCGAGCAGGCTGAAGCCTTGCTAAAGGAAGGCAAGGGTAACAACGCATGACATCATTTTGGGTTGTAGCCGGCATTTTTATTGTCGGTGCTCTACTGTTCGTGCTTCCTACGTTGCTGAGAAAGAAAGATCATCAAGCTGGCGGGGCGCGCGACTCCACCAATATCAGTATCTATCGCGATCAGTTAGCCGACCTCGATAACGATTTACGCAGCGACATTCTGACACGTGAGCAATACGAGCAAAGCAAGCGGGAACTGCAACAGCGAATGCTGGAAGATATTCCCGAAGGAGGATCCATGACAACTGCCACATTGGACGCCGGGGGCAACCGCAGTGTTGCAACCATCGCATTGGTAGTGCTGACGATACCGCTTCTGGCGGTATCACTTTATCTCTGGCTGGGCAATACACGAGCGCTTACTCCGCAGCCCGCTGTCGAGCAGATGCCCATGCCGGGCATGACGGACGAAGGAGGTCATCAAAATTTTTCGGCGGTACTGGAGAACCTGACCGCGCGTCTCAAGGAACAGCCGAATGATGTGGAAGGCTGGGTCATGCTGGGGAGAACTTATGCAATCATGCAGCGTTTCCCTGAAGCCAAGGTCGCCTATGAGAAGGCGATCGCCATGGTTCCGGATGATGCGGAACTCCTGACCGATTATGCTGATATTGTTGCGATGACGAATAATGGCAGCCTGATGGGACAACCTTTGGAACTGATCAACAAGGCGTTGCGTCTCGATCCCAGGAATCCCAAGGCGCTTGCATTGGCGGGCACCGCCGAATTCGAGCAAAAAAGATTCAGCCAGGCCGCCGTATACTGGGAGCAGTTACTGGCGCTCGTTCCGCCGGAGTCTGATTTGGCACGATCTGTAAGCAGCAGCATTGCCGAGGCAAAATCCCTGGCTTCAGGAAAAGGTAACACGCTGGCAAGAGCGCAAGATCGAGCGCCGGGCGGTCAGAATCCTCCCCCTGCCAGGAATAAGCCGGAGTCAGTCGCGGCTGCGGGAGCTGCCGGGGCATCAGGCGGCGGCACGCTTTCCGGCAAAGTGACATTAGGCTCCGCTATGGCTGGTAAAGCTTCCCCCAATGACAGCTTGTATGTTTTCGCTCGTGCTAAAGCGGGTCCGAGGGCACCGTTGGCGACACTACGCTTGCAAGTCAAGGATTTACCGGCGACTTTCTCGCTGAATGACTCCATGGCCAGGTCTGGCGTGCAACTATCCACTTTTCCCGATGAAGTGGTGGTAGGCGCCAGAATCTCAAAATCTGGATCGCCCATGCCACAAAGTGGCGATCTGCAAGGCCTCAGTCAACCCGTCAGGGTTGGTGCCAAGGGTATTGATGTGATAATTGATCAAACGTTACCCTAACAGCCTGTCGGACTTAAAGAAAATCGGCTGCATAAGCGCCTGACCGGTCGCCCAGTCACTTTTTCGCTTCGGTTCTTTAAGTCCGGCAGCCTGCTGGCTTTGAATAAGTCCCCGAGTTTGTCAGTAACGCTCTACCGAGAAATTATCCATACGAAAGCATCGAGTGCATAAAATGTAGGGCGCTAATAAGCGAAGCGCATTGCGCCGTATGAGAACCCGCTCAATACCATTGCCATGATTAGTTATCGTTGCGCCTTGATATGGATATGTGCGCGGCGGCACATATTTCCTTATCACCAGTCTGCTGCAACGCCAGGATAATGACGTGAAGGACCCAAACTTAACGGGCACTTCATCCGGCGCAATGTGCTCCGCTTATTGGCGCCCTACCCCGCCAATTTCTGGCGGTGCTGAGGAACGGTAGATTAAAAATGACGAGATAGCCGTCAAGGACGCATAGTCTCCTATGCAACGACGAGCAATGCGGGGCATGGCTCATCTAATGAGTCGTTAAAAATGACGAGATAGCCGTCAGGCAAGGCGCGAGGAGGCGCATAGTCTTCCTATGCAACGACGAGCAACGCGGCATGGCGGCTATCTCGTCATTTTTAATTAGCGAAGTTGGTGATTGACCCAAAGGGCGGCGGTAAACAGCAGCAGCGCGCCCGCTTGGTGAGCCGCCGCCAGCGGTAGCGGAACAACCAGCAGCAAGGTGGCAATACCGAGACTTATCTGCACCATCAGCATGATCAATAGCAGATTACAGGCAAGATGGGCCGAGCCGGGAAGTGGCAGGTCTCTGGATTTAAACCAGAAAATGGGAACCAGAATCGCCAGTGTCCAGGCGATCAAGCGATGATCGAATTGTACCGTCGCCATGTTATCGAAAAAATTGCGATACCATGGTTCCAACATGAATATCTCGGGCGGAATAATGTGACCGTTCATCAATGGAAAGGTATTGTAGGCCAACCCCGCATGGATGCCCGCAACGAAACCTCCTGACAAGACCATTACAAAGATGAGTGTGGTAAGTCCCAGGGAAAAACGATGCAAACCTCGCAACCTTATGTTTCCATGCGATATATCGGCAGGAAACAGCAACCCTAACGCCACCCGGAACATCGCGGCATAAATGACGAATGCAAGCCCTAAATGGGCTGTCAACCGGTATTGGCTGACATGTGGATTGTCAACCAGACCGCTTTTCACCATATACCAGCCCATCGCGCCCTGCAAACCGCCCAGCACGAAAATTCCCGTTAGTTTCAGGCCTAATGGCCGGTCAATTCCTTTTCGGGCGAGAAAATATACAAAAGGAATAAAAAAAGCCAGCCCGATAATGCGTCCAAGCAGCCGGTGAAAATATTCCCACCAGAAAATGCCCTTGAATTCCTCCAGGCTCATGCCGAGATTAATTTTTTGGTACTGAGGTGTCTGATGGTATTTCTCGAAAAGCGCCTCCCAATCGCTTTGGCCAAGCGGAGGAATCGTGCCGACAATAGGTTGCCACTCGACGATGGAAAGCCCTGAATGGGTAAGCCGCGTTACACCGCCGACAACCACCATGGCAAATACCAGCGCACAGCAAATCAACAACCAGATGGCAATGGGTTTTTGCATGATAAAATAAATGGTTTGCTATAAGCGGACGTTAATGATTTTTGGCCAACTCGAAATCGGTCAGACTGCAACTTGCGGAAGAACTATTTCGCGCGCATCAGACGTTGCTTATCACGCATCCACTCCTTCTGTTTCTCGGATTCGCGCTTGTCATGCTGCTTCTTGCCTTTGGCTAAACCTATTTCGAGCTTGATTTTGCCGGCCTTGTAGTGCATATCCAGCGGCACCAGCGTATAACCAGCGCGTTCCGCCTTGCCAATGAGCCGTTTAATTTCATCCGCGTGCAGCAACAACTTGCGAGTACGGACTGGGTCCGGATTGATATGGGTGGATGCGGTCGGTAAAGGACTGATATGACAACCAATGAGAAACAGTTCGCTGTTACGGATTATGACGTAAGCTTCTTTTATCTGTACCCGTCCCGCGCGGATCGCTTTGACCTCCCAACCTTCGAAAACCACGCCGGTTTCATATTTTTCCTCGATAAAATAATCGTGAAAAGCTTTCTTATTCTGAACGATACTCATGTAGGAAGAAAAAAGGTGAGTTCCACGCGGGTTTGGTGTATTTTAACAGCTTTCAATACTGTCTCAGTGAATCAAGGCAGTTTATCTTATGGCTGATATAGAAAAATCAGTTCTGGTCGGTTATTCCGCAAGCCAGATGTTCGCGCTGGTCGACGCAGTCGAAGATTATCCTACCTTTCTGCCGTGGTGTGGCGGTTCATCCGTTAGCCATCAGAGTGAAACCATTACCCATGCGACGATCATGATCAATTATCATCATATCAAGCACAGCTTCACTACCGAGAATACCCGGCAACCACCCGAATTGATTAACATTACACTGCTGGACGGACCCTTTCAAAACCTGGATGGCCACTGGCGTTTCATTCCTCTGGCGGAAAATGCCTGCAAGATAGAGTTTCGCTTACATTACACGTTCTCGCACATATTTCTGGAGAAGCTGGTAGGGCCGGTATTTTTCATTATCGCCAACAGCTTTGTGGAAGCGTTTATCGAGCGTGCAGAACAGGTTTATGGACATTCATGAACACACAATAGAGATCGAAGTCGTTTATGCATTGCCGGACAATCAGCTCGTGCGGCAGTTGAGTCTGCCGGTTGGAGCAACAGCGCGGCAAGCATTGGAGCTTTCCGGAATCATCAACATATTTCCGGAAACTGATCTCTCACAGAACAAGCTGGGCATATTTGGCAAATTGGTCAAACCCGATGCGATTCTGCGTGATCGCGATCGTGTGGAAATTTACCGGCCATTGTTCATCGACCCCGGAGAGGCTCGCAGAAAACGCGCGGGAGATTTCAAGGCGATGAAGAAGAATAGCGATGCACGCCCGGATGCGCCTGCAAAGAGAGCGGATAGGCAATATCCTAGCTGACGGCATGCGAACTATCCAATTCCAGCTTGTGACCCTTTCTCATGATTTTTTCTCGCCTTGATCTTCACCTTTATGGCGAATTCGCTAGAGGGCGGACTCAGGATCACGAATCATCATGATCGGGGTCCCCGCAACCCCCCCGTGTTTCGCTATAATGCCGCTTTGTGAAGGATCAATATCATGCGACTGGTTGAAAAAGCCCTGACCTTTGACGATGTTTTACTGCTTCCCGCCCACTCCGTGGTTTTGCCACGCAATGTTAATTTAACCACCCGGCTCACCCGCGCAATTTCTCTTAATATCCCACTGGTTTCCGCCGCCATGGATACGGTAACCGACTCGCGGCTTGCCATTGCCCTGGCTCAGGAAGGCGGCATCGGCATCATCCACAAGAATATGCCGGCGGAAAACCAGGCGGCGCATGTAGCCAAGGTCAAACGCTTCGAAAGTGGCGTGGTGAAGGAACCGATCACGATTCCCCCGGACATGACCGTCCGTGAAGTGCTTAATCTCATCCACAGATACAAGATATCCGGTTTGCCGGTGGTGGAGGGATCGAAAGTCGTAGGTATCGTCACCAACCGGGATCTGCGCTTCGAAACCAACCTGGATCAACCCATCAAGAACATCATGACGCTGAAAGAGCGGCTGGTGACGGTAAAAGAAGGGACTACGCGTGAAGAAGCGATGGCGTTGTTGCATAAATACCGGCTGGAGAGAGTGCTGGTGGTGAATGGAGATTTCGAGTTGTGCGGATTAATTACCGTGAAGGATATTATCAAGACTTCGGAGCATCCCAATGCCTGCAAGGATGATCTGGGCCGTTTACGCGTGGGAGCGGCGGTCGGCGTCGGTGAAGGCAGCGACGAGCGCGCGGAAGCGCTGGCTGAGGCGGGCGTGGACGTGATCGTGGTGGATACGGCCCACGGTCATTCTCAGAGCGTGCTTGAGCGGGTACAGTGGGTAAAGAAGCGCTTTCCTCAAATTCAGGTCATCGGCGGCAATATTGCTACCGCTACCGCAGCCAGAGCGCTGGTCGACCACGGAGCCGACGGCGTAAAGGTCGGAATAGGCCCTGGCTCGATTTGCACCACGCGCATCGTCGCCGGTGTAGGTGTGCCGCAGATTACCGCGATCAAGAATGTATCGGACGCGATGAACGAAGCCGGTGTGCCCCTGATTGCCGATGGAGGCATCCGCTATTCCGGCGATATCGCCAAGGCAATCGCCGCCGGAGCCAGCTCCGTAATGCTGGGCGGATTGTTCGCGGGCACCGAAGAATCACCCGGAGAAATCGAACTTTTTCAGGGACGGTCCTATAAAACCTATCGTGGTATGGGCTCGCTTTCCGCCATGCAGCAAGGTTCGAGCGATCGCTATTTCCAGCAGGCTGAGCAGGACACGGAGAAGCTGGTACCCGAAGGCGTGGAAGGTCGTGTCCCTTTCAAAGGCAGCGTGATCGCTGTGATCCACCAGCTCATAGGCGGCATACGCTCGGGCATGGGTTATCTCGGCTGTGGAACAATTGATGAAATGCACGCCAAAGCCGAGTTTATCGAAATCACCTCCGCCGGTATCCGTGAATCCCACGTTCATAACGTCCAGATTACCAAGGAGGCGCCAAATTATCACGTGGAATAGTTAAAAAATGACTAGATTGCCGCCAGGCCGCGTTGGTCGTCGTTGGATAAGAATACTATGCGCCTCCTCGCGCCTTGCCTGACGCCAATCTAGTCATTTTTACATCTGTGCACCTGGTTTCTCCTGTTTAAAGCTGTCATATAAAGATTTCTGACGCGTCCCATGCATCAAAAAATACTCATCCTGGACTTCGGTTCCCAATATACCCAGTTGATCGCTCGTCGCGTCCGGGAAACCAACGTTTATTGCGAAGTTCATCCCTGCGACGTCAGTTCACAATTCATTAATGACTTCGGACCACAAGGCATAATTCTTTC
>JBKJYB010000217.1:0-3829 GCA_046716045.1 Nitrosospira sp. | reverse complement strand
AATTTGACACACTCAAGAATTTTGCCGCCTATGCGTTGCGCGGCATGTGAGTTATCCAGTTCAATGTATTGCCGCAACGAGACAAGATCATCAATGGCATTTTCATGCCACTTTATTTGCATACCGGCGCTTTTAGTTCCTGACCGCTGCCCCAGCTTTGCAGCCACTGTTCAGTCTGGTCCCCGCCGGCAAATTTGGAATTGCCTTGCCTGATTTTATCCAATGTATTTTGAATAGCCTCGATTTGCCAGGCTTCATGTTCTACGTACTGCTCCACGGCATGGGCCATGAGCCAGGCACGCGACCGTTCCGTAGCTTTGGTAAGCATGTCGAGTTTGCTCAAGACGTCGTCATCGAGCCGGATGGAAACTGATTGCGTCATAGCCGTTCACTCCTCGTGTGGTCAAATGTACACATGCGATTATAGGCCGTTGTCAGACTGCTTTCTATACCAAAATGCGCCGGTACGGCCCGGTTGCGCCTGATCAAATTAGATTAATCCTAAATCCGGTAGTTGGACGGGGTGAAATGTGCTGTTTTTGGGGTACAGGGCAAGGCGCAGTGACGCGGAATGGTTGTTCCATTCCAAGGAGTTGCAACGCGGCCATGTGCCGCAAAAACGGTGCAGTCCACCTCGTAGCGGACTCACCCAAAAGGTGAGAATAAAATGGCACAAAACTCTCTACGAATCATAGTCCTAGACTGAAAAATGAGCGGTCAACTACCGGATTTAGGTTAATCCAGCGCGTCGGCATTGAATGCGTCACAGGCGGCGAGATCGGATTCGCCACAGGGTGGAAGTTGTGCCGCCAGATCGCGCAAGGCGGTGCGCAGACCTTCCTCCAGAACCGGGTGGTAAAACGGGAGCCGCAGCATGTCTTGCACCGTCAGCGAACGATCAATAGCAAGCGCCAACAGGTGTGCCATATGCTCGCCGGCGGGCGCGCACATCTCGGCGCCGAGTAGCCGGCCGCTTTCCGGTTCCGCGTAGAGGCGCATGATACCCTTGTTGCGCTGACCGGCGCGGGCACGGCTCTGGTGCTCGAAGCGCACTTCGCCCGATAAAATCTTTTTGTCATTTAGCGCCTGGAAGCCGCTGCCTACCGTTGCAATACCGGGATCGGCAAAGGCTATTGCAAGCGGTGTCCGGCGTCTAAAGCACACCGGCGCAGAGCGGGTGGCGTTGATCCCGGCTATGTGTCCTCCATCGGCCGCCTCGTGCAACAGGGGTACCTGTTGGTTGGCGTCACCGGCCATGAAAACCGGCAGACCGGCTACTTGCATGGTATGCGGATTAACCGGCGGCAAACCCTGGCCGTTCAGTTCTATACCCAGCGTCTCAAGCCCAATGCCGTTGATATTGGAGCGCCGGCCCAAGGCGACCAGCACACGGTCGACCACAACTTCCGTAGTCCCTGATCTCACTCGCACACCTTCGTCTACAGCGTCCAGGTCAGCTTTCTCCCCCAGATACAAAGGAAATTCACGTCCCAAAAGCTCTCGCGCAACAGCATTGATTTGCGGATCGCTTAATCCGGCAATGGTGTTGTTTTCACCAAATGCCGTCACATTCACGCCAAGGCGGGAAAGGGCCTGGGCCATCTCAACGCCGATGGGACCCAAGCCTATCACCGCCATGCGCGAAGGCAGGGATTCCTGTTCGAATAATGTATCCGTAGTAAGTAGTTGCGTGCCCAGCGTGCGCCAGGAAGCCGGCACGACCGGGCGCGATCCCGTGGCAATGATGATATTGTGTGCCCGGAGTTCCCGTCCGTTTACCTCCAGCCTGCCAATGCCAAGCAGGCGGGCGCGGCCGGAGATGGCGCGCTTGCCCAGGGTATCGGTAGTTTTTAGTGTACTGGCGACGAAGTCGTCGCGCAGTCGGCGTACGCGTCGCAGCGCGGCGGCGATATCGAGTGTAAGGCCGCCAGTACCCCGGATACCGAATTCCTCGAAGGTGTCGCGATGGTGAAAGGCATTTGCCGCCTCGATCAGCAGCTTGGAAGGCATGCAACCCACTCGGGCGCAGACTGTTCCCCATGGCCCGTCGTTGATGAGGGCAAAATTATGGGTGCGCTTTTTCACTTCTCGCAGGGCAGCAAGCCCCGCGGTGCCGCCACCGATAATAATGACATCGAATATTTCACTCATAATGATTTCTCCGGCGGTGAGGTATATGTCGAAGATCTGATCCCAGCTTCCAGAAATTCATACGGATTTCTGTCAGATATTGAGACTGATAAAAGTCAAGTTCTCAGCCGGTCAACCAGGGATTAGTTCTTGTTGATCTGGATAAGCGTTTCCCTCATAGGAGCGCTGTTCCTTAATGCGCTGCCCCTATTCGGTCTGTCCCGCGGAAGTGATGTCCGGTTGCACGATAGCGGTAATGGGTGATACGCCATTATTTTTCATCTCTACTGCTTTTGGTGTGTTTGGTTTGGACTTTGATCGTGCGGCGAGCCACTCACGGGAAATTTTTTGTGCTTGCACAAGTTGTTTGGCGCTGAGAGATTTCATGACTTCATCCCGTACCATAACTGCCTGCTGGATACCGGCAGCGGCGGCAAGATTCAGCCACATGTAACTCTGTACCTGATCAATAACGAGACCCTGGCCGGTGCGATAGATCAGGCCCAATTCATACTGTGCAAGCGCATAGCCTTGTTCCGCCGCCAGTTTAAGCCATCTTGCTGCTTCGGCAAAATCTTGCAGGGCGCCATTTCCGGTGAGATATAACAAACCAAGTTTGTACTGTGCATCGCTATCTCCCTTTTCCGCATTCTCCTGATACAACTGCACCCTGAGATAGTGATCGTCCGCAAGCTCCTGTGCGCTTGGCGTAGCTGACCGTGCGCCCAGCGCTATTTTTGCATTGTCAGAGGACTTATCGTTACCGGCAATTTTTGCGTCCGAGCGTGCCGCGGGATCGGGGTAGGGTTTAGCCGCTTCAGAAGGGGGCGATTGCTCCGATCCAACCCCCGTTGCTGTTACGATGTGCCGATCAGGTGTATCGGATATGATCAGCCAAACCACGCCAATAAATAGCGCAATCATGGCCAGCGTTGCCGCCGCTGCAAGATGGGCGTTGGGGTTTCGCACCCAAAAGCGTTCCTTGCATTCGCGGCAGCGCATGGGTCGGAGAAACAGCATACCCAAAGTTCGCTCACCTGGACGCACACGAGAGCTGTGCGTCTTTTCACTTCCGCACTTAATGCATTTCGCGTACATAATATCTCTTATTGTTCTGTTGTTTAGTCCGAAAATGCCAGGTATTTTTTAACCTTCTGTACAGTCTAAGTATTGACTGGTCGGGCGTCAACCCGGCTGACCCGGATATTTCAACAGATTGCGGGAAGGTTGCGTGGTGGATCGTAAAGCGTCCATCAGCACCCGCGAAGGCTGGTGTTACAAATTGAATTCAGCTTCTATCGGTCAAATGCCCTGATTCATGCCGCTTACGATAGTTTCCGGGCCGGTCTGGTGAAACATCCGGGCTAAGAGACATTCGGCGCCTTGAAAGTTGCCAGACACCATTCTGGGGTTCCTTCACTTCTTTACGCAGACAAAATCAAAGATTGGGTGTGTCGCCGTGAGTATGCTGCTTGCTGCAATACTATCTGGACCTGGCAACCGGGGTTTGAGGACGCCAGCGGCCAGCATCGGCGTCGCGATATCATTAGATTCCAGCACCGCCATCGAATACTTCATTGCGTATCTGTGCCTGCGAGATGTTGCTGCCAGGGGGAACGCTACGCGTGAGCCAGACGTTGCCGCCGATGGTTGAGCCACGGCCGATGGTAATGCGGCCAAGAATGGTGGCGCCAGCATA
>JBKJYB010000216.1:0-5744 GCA_046716045.1 Nitrosospira sp. | reverse complement strand
GTTTCTTTCCTGACAACGAGCGATTTATGGCAACCGGATTAGGCCGTATCCGGGAAACCTCCGAGCAAGCCCCCGAGTCTGCCCGCAGGGATGCACCCGCGGCTTTGCGGGATGAGATACCTTAATGGTGAGAGAGGTGATAACACGAATGATCATTTCCCTTTGGCAGGAGCCCTGACAAAGCAGGCTCCGGCAAAGCACCGCCCCCCCTTGAGGGTTACCGCAAGATTGGGCGCTTACCGCGCGCTACGCTCCCTGGCATCGTAGACCGGGCTACGGTGTCCACCGTCTCTGTGGTGCGCCTCATGATCACCCCAATTCTGTCAGTGACGCGCTCCACGGAGGACTTATTCAAAGGCTCTCTGGCGGTGAGACGCTCAAACGGCAGAACACGCAAGCCTTCCATTGCAGTATTCCACACCAACAGCACCTTTTTTCCGTCAATCAACAGTATGGGATAATCCGTCGCCCCGGTGGAATCCATCAAACGCTGCGGCTCACTCCAGGACGTACCGCTATCATTCGAATACATCATCTGCGCAGAATAGGAACGTCCGTCAAATTCGCGCCAGGTGAGGAGGACCGTTTTGCCCTCCGCAGCCACCGATGCATGATTTGCCTGGGCTGCGGGATCGCCGATGGCCAGTGGCCGCGACTCCCAATCGCCACCGATACGTTTGTAAAATAGCCCCTGACGGGCCGTACCGTTGGTAAACCAGACCAGATGCAACTGGCCCTGGCGATCGGTTGCGATACCCCCCCCATTATGGGGACAGGCATCAATTTTCCATTCATCGTCTGTGGCGCGCCGCATGCCGCCTTTATCCAGATTTGCAATGGCGAAATCGCGCGTATTCATACCGAAAATATTCCGCCAGAAGGCTACCGGGCCTTCCTGCGTCCAGGTGAGTGCAATCCGGCAGCACTCGCAGGTATGCGCCTGGAATCTGCGATTTGCGCCAAAATTGACACCGTTATCATTGGATTGCGCGGTATAAACCGAGACCCCGGAAAACTCCCCGCCTTGCTCCTTTGCCGCATCCCGATCACGCGCGTCAAGCCATGCCACCACCACTCTACCCGCGCCGTCAATGGCCAGTGAATCAAAACGATGGCTGGTAATGCGGCCGTCATCATTCAGAGTGACGGGTTTCGAAAAAGTCTGGCCTGAATCTGCCGAACGTGCGAAACGAACATTGCCTGAATATTTCTGCGGTAGCGACTGTATCCAGGTCAAAAGCACGGTGCCATCGCGCGCAATGGCGATCTTGGGGCGGTTCTCTCCGTCAGCCGATATATTTTCCGGCTCAGGTGTAACAACAACGGGATTGGAAAAACTTTTTCCCTCGTCGTCCGACCGGGAAACCAGCAGCCGCTGATTCTCCACTTTTGCTAACCATAACCGGCCGCTTTCATCCAACGTCACACCCACTCCCAACGTCGTTTTGGGGGGCCGGGGTTTCGCATGATCTTGACCTTCCGAGGCCGGATCCGGGTGACTCGCGTGTGCGGCGACTGAAGTGCCCAGCAAAAGCATGGCTGCAATATGATAGATCCGTTGCCGCCGCATAACTTCCTCCCATAACAATACCGGGCTGCGAGGATAATCTATTTCGGGAAGTATGAGAATGCGGCAAATTGTCGCATCCGCCACGCCGCGTTTACACCTGAGCCCGTTGGCGCTGTTATTGATTTTTACTGGCTATTGTGGACACACCAACACGACTGGCAACTTCGCTGACAGGATAGCCGCGCTCAATCACCTAACGAACCGCTTCTTCCATAAATACGCTGCGTGCTCATGAGACCTCCTCCTAAGCTCAAATCATAGCCCGGTTTGCCCACTAGACCGGGGGGAGGTCCAGAGCGAACCGTAGCCATTCCCACCGATAAGGGCTTGCAGAGTCTCGGATTCAACATTTTCTTCCATCTCCACGTTATTAAAACCCTTTTGAGATTAGCGTTTTTTTTAGCGTAATGCTCGTGCATCATTCGTTCTTGCGGCATTTTCGAAATGAGCCACCCTGCAATAAATGGCTCACTGGCTACGAGCGCGAGTACAAATTGAGTAACGGTATATTCGCATCTGAGTGCCAAGCAACTGCACGAATGATTTTAATGATGATAGTTTTTCTGCGAACTGTTGCTATCCCTAGAAAGGAAAATTACATAAATGATCCATAATTCGAAAAGTATAAATGCGACGATATTCGCCCGGGTAAGTTTCGTATTCTTGGCTTTTTTGAATTTGAGTGATTCGCACGCCAATAGCTTGACAAACTTGTTCAAGGAAAGCGGCTTGGAAGTGGGTGGCTGGATCAATGGCGGTGCGACCTATAACGCGAATAATCCTTCGGATGGTTTCAATGGCACGGTTACTTTCGCGGACCGGGCCAATCGGTTTCAGTTAAACCAGTTCAATATATTTTTACAGCGTCCAGTGGTGTCCCAAGGCAAGGAGTGGGATATCGGAGGCCGTTTTGATTTTCTTTTTGGGACGGACGCCATCTACGCCCAGGCTTTCGGTATTTCCGCCTTCGATGAAAATACGGGCGAGCCTTCCGATAGGGGGAACTGGGACCTCAATTTGTGCTGTAAATCCACCCGCACTTACGGTATCGCACTACCGCAAGCCTATCTGGAGGCGTATATGCCGATCGGTAATGGCCTCAATATCAAGGTGGGTCATTTTTATACGCCACTTGGTTACGAGACCGTTCCGGCGCCTGACAATTTCTTCTATACGCGTGCCTACATCCTTAATAGTGGGGAACCGTTCACCCATACCGGCTTGCTGGGTAACTATACCGTGAATGATAATTGGTCAGTGATAGGCGGCGCCACCACAGGCAGCGCGACCGGAGGCTGGGATGGCGGCTTTGATAAACAGCTGGATAACTGGGGCGGATTAGGTGCCATTTTGTGGAGCAGCGACGATAAAAGAACCTCGGCTACCGTCGGCGGAACCTATGGTCAGTCGGCGACAAATGACCCCTGGATCATGTATAGCGTTGTTCTGCAGCATCGGATCACGCCCAGAACCCACATGGTCGTGCACCACACTCATGGTTGGGCAGGGAGTATTAACCTGCCGGGAGGCATCAAGAATGCCGAATGGTATAGCGTCAATACGCACTTAACGTATGATCTTTTCCATGACCTTTCTATCGGCATTCGTGCTGAGCGGTTCAACGATAGAGATGGCTGGCGCGTCTTTTCGCCCTACCGGATACTATCCGCGACCAATAACAAGGGTGTCAGCTATGCCGGCAATATCCCTTTTATCGGTGCGCCTGCAGACTATTACGCAGTTACCCTGGGCATGAACTGGAAGCCGGCGAAGCGGCTGAAAATGAACTGGAAGCCAATGGAGAAGCTGAATATCCGGCCAAATATCCGCTATGACAGGGCAGATGGCATTGAGGTGGCGTTTCGGCCGTTTGACGGCAGGAAGGATCAGTTCTTGTTTTCGCTGGATGCGACGATCCCTTTCTGATTCAGATCAATGAAAGCAGCAACAGCTTGGCAACCACCGCTCAGATGTTGGGAGCGCTAGAGCCCACCTACACCATCAGGCGTTTGAGAGTCATACGCAGCATGATTTGCGTTGAGCATGGAAGCTATCTGCCGATGCATAGCAGCGGCCTGCAGGATTGCCTTGACTGTCTTTTCGTAATTGCGAATTAACGCGTGCGTATGCGATTGAAGGTCTTGTGCCCGCCTGCCATAAATGTAGCTTTTATCCTCATAGTGCTCCAGCAGCTCCTTTTTCTCCGCTACCTTTGCCTGCATTTGCGCTGCCGCATCTTCATAATATTTTGCTAGCCCCTCATGATCGCTTTGAGTGGTGGCGCTTTGGGCCGCTGCACGGATCTCAGGTGTGTCAAGAGGCTCAGCCGCCGTCGCGATAGAGCTTAGCAAGGCCAGCAGAACCACAATCGATAACGCAAAAATATTGGTTAGCTTTGTTTTCATGACAGCAGTGAAACAAGTCGGAATAGAGTAGTTTCATCCTAGCTCAACCGGTGCCATGGGTACATTGGGGAAACCCTGGTTTTATACTAAGGAAAACCATTATTATTAGAAATGACCTTAATACGCCAAGGGATTAATTTCTAGCTCTGCAAGTTGGAGCACGTCAGCATGGTAAAAACCAACTATTAATGATGCCAATGGAAGGAAGAATTACGGCTGTGCGTGCGTTGCGGTAAAGTGGTACCTGAAATTATAAAGGGGTTACATACCAAGAATGCCTGCACCCTGGCAAGGGGTCAACTCGTTTTTAGTGCAATAAATGACGGTGCGCAAAGCCAGTAACGACACGGAATAACTCTGTAATATATTGATTGTTTGGATGTTGCTTCACTCTGTAATACGAGTTTTGGCTCAATGTGTTCTGCAAGTCTCTCTAGGCTGGGTGGGATTCTCCAAGCATCAGTTATTGCACCGAAAACGAGGAGATCCCTATCCCCTCATTTCGAGTTTATGCCGTTGCCAGGCCGCTTCTTTCTTAAGCGCAGTGTTAACCACCCGCATGACGCCGGCTATATTAACGGGCTTGTTGCGGTACTCAATGCGTCCGGTCAGGGTAATGTCCGGATGCAGCTTGCCGCTCTGGTAGAGCGGCCATATTTCCCGTCCATAGTCAGTGGCGAGCAATTCGGGAGCAAAGCGGCCAAAGTAGGTAGCCAGGTTGTCCATGTCGCGTACGAGCATACTTCGGGCGTTGTTGTTGGCCGCCGCGTCAATGGCCTGGGGCAGGTCAATGATGACAAGTCCGTCGCTGCTCGCGAGTACATTGTATTCAGACAAATCGCCATGGACGATTCCGGCGCAAAGCATGCGAACCACCTGCCTGATAAGGGTGAGGTGATGCGCGCGCGCCTGTTCCGCCGTTAGCGCCAGATCATTGAGCCGGGGGGCGGCGTCGCCATTAGCGCTGGTCACCAGTTCCATCAGCAGCACACCCTCGAAAAAATTATAGGGCTGCGGCACACGCACGCCGGCGGCGGCAAGACGGCACAAGGAATCCACTTCAACGCTTCGCCACGCATTTTCCCGCGCCTTGCGTCCATAGCACGTGCCCTTCTCCATGGCGCGGGCGCGGCGGCTGTTCTTCACTCTCCGGCCTTCGGTGTAATCAACACTCTGGCGGAAGCTGCGTGTGCTGGCTTCTTTGTATACTTTCGCGCAGCGAATCGCTTCTCCGCAGCGGACCACGTAGACCATGGCTTCCTTGCCGCTCATGAGCTGGCAGATGACTTCATCGACGAGACCTTCCTCGACGAGCGGTTCAATTCTTTTAGGGATTTTCATAGAGCATTTATAAGAGCGTGCCATATTCGTTGTAAGCTGCTCTTATCCTTATCAAATTAAATTAGTCGGAATGTTCCTGTGCTATTGCTGGCATATCCGAATAAAACCGGGACACCGCTTTCTCACGATCGCCGGTATCTTGCTGACTTGCTGCGATTCCAGATCGCATCCGGGAACGATCTATCTCCATTGGCTCCCGTTTTCGTTGTATTACCTGTATCTTTTAGATTTGCCGAGTCCGGCTCCTTTGCTACCCCTCTACGGTCGAAACGAAATGCTGCCGATAGTAATTTGAACAATTTGCTCTCTCTCAGTTTGGTAAACACGTTATCTCCCTGACTGCCGTTGTTAAAAATCGATTACGTGGATTGAATTGTAGAGAGGAAAAATCGGCTTGGGAATGTGACATATTGCCGCGCGACAATATG
>JBKJYB010000215.1:0-2993 GCA_046716045.1 Nitrosospira sp. | reverse complement strand
TAAGTCGTCCAATATTGGGGACGGTTGCTCCGCTCTGGCGGTTGAAGGTGACCAGTTCGAAGGGGTCCGGGTCGGCGAGAAGGAACCGGCCTATGCCTATGCGTGCCAAGGCGTGGACTTGTGCTCCCCCTGTGCCCCCCAGCCCGGCAATGGCAACCCGGGCATTTCTAAGCCTGGTTTGCTCCTCGCGGGACAAAAAACCGAGATTGCGGCTGAATGCCTCGAAATAGTCGTAATTCATGAAGGCGGCCGCTTACTTGATGCCGACCAGAATACCATGGTCGATGGGTAAGCCCTGATCCATGCGCACAGTTTGCCTGAACCCCACGTCCCTAAGGGCGGCCACGTAATCTTTCCAGGGATGCAACATTCCTTCGCCAGTGGCAATGGCCAGAAAGTACGGCGAGCCCAAGGCAGTGCTGAGGGGACCGCGGTCATCGTCGTCACCCATCATGTTGAAGATCACGACCGCGCCGCCTTCCGGCAAGGCGTCATAAGTGCGCTTGAGCAACACACGGTTCTTGTCCATGGACCAGATAGTGAGAATGTGGCAATACACGACGCAGTCGGTATTGGGCGGGAAATGCGAATCGAAGAAATTGCCCGCCCAAGTATCTACTCGGTCTGACATGCCTGCTTGCGCGATATTCTGGCGTGCATGATCACATATCGAGGCCGAGTCGAAGACCGTGGCTTTCACGCTAGAGTAGGCTCGGGCGATGGCCATGGCATTAGTTCCATCGCCGCCGCCTGCGTCGACCACATGTTTGAAACGGCTAAAATCCATTGCCTTGGGCAAAAAATGATTGGCTTGCTTAGACAGGCCACTCATCGAATCCTGAAATATCTTTTCCAAGCGTTTGTCATGGGTCAAGCGTTCATACAAGGTGGGCTCGGTGCCGGGGAAACGCTCTAGGCCAACATTGCGGTTTTCTTTCAGAGAGGCGACAAAGTCCATCATCCCGGGATAGACAATATGCGCCTGCCAGCCCAAGATGGATGCAATATAGCCCGGCTTTCCGCTAACCATTCGATCTTCGGTTAGCTGGACATTACTGTAGAGCTCATTCTCAAGCTTAATGATACCCAACGCTGTTAGGCCGACTAGGAGAATCCGTGCTGGCTGGTGAGCTATTCCAAGTGACTGCGCCAGTTCATCCAGTGACTGTCCCGGCCGCGCGGAAAGTTTGTCATAAAGACTTAATTCGACCCCAGCCCATAAAAGCTGAAAAGCGGTGTGGCCACCAGCAATCAATATAAGGCGTTCCCAGTCGAGGGTGGGCGGATTGGACATTGTCAACTCCTATCTGAAGCGTTGCACATTAAACTACTAAGCGGCATTCGACCTGAAACTTGGGTCTTTCCGAAGGGTTTGCCTACTCTCAACAGACAATGCAAGGTGGTATCGTGATCCAGTTCGGCATGGATACTGGCCTGCAGAGCCAATGCCTGCGTCATGCACTGTGCGGGCACACTACCTGACTCCAGCCTGCTCAGCAAGTCAGATACCACATAATATGGATGAGCTGACAAGCCCAACTCGGTCACCCTTAACCATACCTGTTGTAAACAACGTCCTGCATCAAAGGCGGCGGCCTTGTCGGAAGAACCAATGATCGCAATGACCAAGGGCGTCTTCTGAAAATTGGCCGCCTCGATAACGGCAAATAATTTGTAAGCTCGCATACGGTTCAGCCATTGCATACGGCCCCAATCGGACATCAATTTCAGCAATGCCACTCCGCCTGGTGGCAAAGCCAGCGTATTGACATGCAAACCGTCGCTCATCTCTTCCAGGGAACTGCCATAGCGCAGGCTTGCTGCGAACCATTTGTTAACTTCAGGTGTCTGGAAGCGAATTTCAGAAGCTTGCTTGACCCAATCCGCGGCTTGCCGGATACCGGATCCTGTAATCACCCTGACACCCACATTATTAACCTGGCAATCTGCTAACCGTGGTCCGATAGCTGGGTCAATTTCTGGACGATAGGGTAAACGATTTGTGTGTCGAAGCTTCCAAAGTGGCGTATTGGATGGCTCAATGTCATTTATCCGTCCCGTTACAGGGCCCTGTGCAAAGATACCATCTTCTTTTGGTGTGCCCAGATACCAGGAAGCCGCATCCAAACCAAGGGACTGCATTGACCAAACCAGATTTTCGGTAGCGGCTCCCAATGCAAGTTTAGTGGCGTGGTAATCAGCTGGGAAACCGCCGCGACGGCGTACACGACAGGTTAGGATGGTGCCATCCCAATCAAAACACCAAGGTTGAGAATTGTCGGCGGAAGGGGCGCTCCTAATCGCTTCCATTAGAAATGCAACATCTAGAGTCAGTTTACCAGTATCTAAATCTAACAATTATTTTCCCCTAAGCAGGTGTTGCATGATAACCAATTTGGAGTGGTGGCGAAACTGGTTTGGCGCACAATAGCAATCCGTAGCTGCGCCTTTTAGCGTTTGACCTCCATCGGATTGAAACAGACCGCATAGCGTCGCCGTCTCTAGCCCTCGCCGACGATGACTTCTTTGACTTCAAGATTCTCGGCGACGGTGCGATAGCGTCCCGCACGTGATAGTACTTCCTCGGTGACTTTGTCACCAGTCGCATCAGCATAGCCAGCAGGTACTTGCCACCACTTTTTGCTAGCATCTGCAAGTTCACTTGGGAGATCATTCCGGCATCTCATTCGAAGATGCAGCGGGTGAATTGCCAGCCGCGAACGTCTTCTCTGAAACGGGCGGTCATGGTGACGTCGACCGTGTTGCCTGGAAACACCCAGTGACGCACCGGCAATCCATCACGGGTAATCCACCAGGCTGATCACTAGTCTGACACCGGGGGATCTTCGGTGCGTCGCTACGGCCGTTCTTGCTGTGACCTCGCTTCCTGGGGGCGGCATAGGCCTTCTTGCCCGCCGCGGCACTGCCATGGATCTGACCATCCTTGTCGCCTTCATTTTCCTCGTTGACCTCGAAGTGCAGCGAGGTGGTGT
>JBKJYB010000214.1:0-4282 GCA_046716045.1 Nitrosospira sp. | reverse complement strand
GAGAAATATAGTGGACGAATTCGATAATCCCAAAAGAGTCTTGATCGGTGAATCGCATGGGGACGAGGAACTGATCAAGCGATTCTGCTATAACAATGGCAAGAATAGCTTGAACGCCATCTTTCTTTTTAAAGCCATCTCAATGCCGTTTAAAGCGGAGAATTACCGCGAGATGCTAATGACGTTTGAGAAGCATTTTCCGGAACCATTAATACCTACCCTCGTTTTCGCCAATCATGACCGCACACGTGTAATCAGCCATTTGGAAGGAAGTATCGAAAAGGCAAAATTGCTGGCGCTGTTTCAGTTTACATGCAGAGGCATTCCATTCACCTATTTTGGGGATGAGATCCGAATACCCAGGGTAAGAATTCCACTGAAACAGGGAAAAGACGCTATAGCCATTCAATATAGATGGGTTCCGCAATTCCTGGTTGACAAGAGCGTCGAAATTCTTAATCGCGACGAGTGCCGCACACCCATGCTATGGGACGAAAAACCGAACGCAGGCTTCTGTGCCGATTCGGCGAAGCCCTGGCTGCCTGTGGCTGAAAACTTTAAGGATATAAACGTAAAGAAGCAGCTGGCTGAACCCCATTCACTCCTCAATTTTTACAAAAATGTGATTCACCTTCGAAATGAAACGCCCGCGTTACGTGCTGGAGGTCTTGAGATCGCGCACGACTTATGTGATAAAGAAATATTGGTATACTACCGGATATCCAACGGCAAAAAATATATGGTACTACTCAACATGTCCCGGTCACGAGTAAAAAATCCGGTAAATAATCTCGAAGTATTGCTATCGACGCACCATCAAAGTGAAGCGCATCTATTACAACCGTTTGAAGGAAGGGTGGTGATATCAGGGAACCGCTGAGCAAATCCTTCCATGGAGCTTGTTGCTGGCAGACTCATTTATAGCGGAAACGGAAGCTTGAACCGCATTCCATCACAAAACAAATTTCGTCATCGCCATATTTCAGCAACCAACGTTGGATAGCGGCCGCGATATCATCGCGACTTGCCATGGCTGCAGCCCAACACGATCATCTCAGCCCGGCGGACCTGAAATATTCTTCATGCCGGATGGGTCGGCGCTCATACTTTTTAGTACAATCCAGCACAATTATCCTACTTACGGCAGAACCCACTTCCGCAGCAAGTGAAGCGCTGATCAATCCAGTCAAAGGATCAGCAAGTTTTCATCATTTGCAGTGCTCAGACTCAGCGCATTTACGACACTAACCACCCAGGATTACTCAATTTTCCGAGTTATGAAATGAGATTAATTGCCGTTACTGATAGGTAAGAACGCAGACATCGGTAACGGAACTCAAAATCTTCATTTCTCGAATTATGGAATAAGACTCTATGAAAATAAGTTTCTTTATAAAATTTTACACCACTATCCTGATGCTGCTTCTCGTTGCAATCGGAACAATGGTTTATCAAGCGTTCGGCATTCAAAATGATATTGCCATCAGCGAGCGCCATCGCTACCGTTCTCTGCTGCTTGCCGGTGAGTTATTCCAAAGTTCCGAAGATCTCACCCGTATGGCGCGCACCTACGTGACTACGGGAAATCCAGTTTATAAGCACCACTATCTCGAGATTCTCGACATTCGCGAAGGCGCCAAGCCACGTCCAAAAAACTATACGGCCACTTATTGGCACCTCACGGACGCGGGAGAGAATTCTATGGCAGGGCAAGGCAAAGCCGTTTCTTTGCTGGAAATGATGAATAACGAAGGTTTTAGCGAGCAGGAGATAGCCCTGATGCGGGAAGCCAAGGCAAATTCCGACAGATTAACCAAACTGGAAAAACAGGCAATTGCCGCTTTAAGCGGACTATACGACGATGGCCATGGCAATCTTGCCGTCCACCGCGCACCTGATCGGGAATTTGCCATCAACCTGCTGTTTGGGGAGCGCTATCTTGCCGAGAAAGCCGGCATCATGGCACCAATTCAGCAATTTACGGAGTTGCTTGATGTGCGAACGCAGGCAAGAGTCAATGACGAACTCACTCGCCTGCATCGCCAGATCCTGTTAGTGATGGGGTTCATCGTTATCGCGCTGCTTGCTCTTGTGGCTACCATTTTCTACACGCGCCGCGCCATATTACGGCCGCTTGTTCAACTTCGTGGCCAGGCAATCCAACTCACACAGGGCGACTAGCCGCGCGCTGCGATATCGATACAAAAAATGAATTGGCTGAACTCGGTAACACGTTCAACTCCATGGCTTCGGCAATTGAGCGGGATGTCACCACGCGCAAATTGGCTGAAGAATCCATGCGCCCAGCCACGATGGCATTCGAGAACAGCAGTGAGGCGATGATGGTGACCAACGCAGACAATATCATTATCAGTGTTAACCCGGCCTTTACCAGCGTGACCGGCTACACGCCCGGTGAAGTGGTGGGAACGAATCCCGGCATTCTCAATACCGGTCTTCACGATGAATTTTTTTTCCAGGCGATGCGAACTTCCCTTGAGGCCACCGGCCATTGGGAGGGAGAAATAACAGGCCGGCGCAAAAACAAGGAAATCTATTCCGAGTGGCGCAAGGTGAACGCTATTTACAATGAAGAGGGTTCAGTACACAGATGGGTGACGCTGTTCTCGGACATCACTCTGAAAAAGAAATCCGATGAGTTGATCTGGGAGCAGGCCAATTTCGATTCTCTGACCAGTCTGCCCAATCGTTATATGTTCCACAACCGTCTGGAGCAGGAAATCAAGAAAGCCAACCGTGCCGGGTCATCAATAGCGCTGATTCTTCTTGACCTGGACAATTTCAAGGGAGTCAACAACACCTATGGGCACAACATGGGCGACCTTCTGCTCAAGGAAGCGGCATGGCGCCTGAGCAGTTGCATACGCGGGATCGATACGGTGGCACGCCTGGGTGGCGATGAATTCACCGTGATTCTGGGTGGGCTGAACAATACCATCAGCATCAACCGGGTTATCCGGGACATCCTGCATAGAATGGCCGAGCCATTCCGGTTAGGGGATGAAGTGGCCTATGTATCAGCCAGTATAGGGGTCACGTTTTATCCACAAGATGCCGCTGACATGGAAGTTTTAGTGAGAAACGGCGATCAGGCGATGTATGCCGCCAAAAATCAGGGCCGGAACTGTGTCAGCTATTTTACCCCTACTCTGCATGAAGCCGCGCAAACACGCATGCGGTTGGCCAGCGATTTACGTGGCGCCCTTGCCGGCGGCCAGTTTCAGTTGCATTACCAACCCATCGTGGAACTTGCTACGGGCATTATTCATAAGGCGGAAGCATTGCTGCGCTGGCACCATCCAAAACTTGGTCTGGTAAATCCCGCGGATTTCATTTCCATCGCTGAGGAAACAAGAATGATCGTCGATATCGGCGATTGGGTTTTCCAGACGGCGGCACAACAAGCCAAGAATTGGCGCACGTCGCATTGCGCCGAATTTCAGATCAGTATCAACACCTCTCCCGTGCAGTATCGCAAGGATGTTGAACTGCATAAAACATGGCTTGAATTTTTACAGGAATTGGGATTACCAGGGCAAAGTGTCGCCATCGAAATCACCGAAGGCTTACTGATGGATGCCAGTCCTGCCGTTACGTCCAAGCTGCTTGCGTTCAGGAATGCGGGTGTTCAGGTCTCCATGGACGATTTCGGCACCGGTTACTCCTCCCTTGCTTATCTCAAGAAATTTGACATCGATTATCTCAAGATAGACCAGTCCTTCGTGCAGAGTCTGGCTCCTGATTCCAACGATTTGGCGTTATGCGAAGCCATCATTGTGATGGCGCACAAACTCGGTATAAAGGTGATCGCCGAGGGGATAGAAACGGAAGAACAGCGTGACCTGCTTGCCCTCTCCGGATGTGATTACGGGCAAGGCAATCTGTTCTCCAAACCGGTACCGGCGGATGAATTCGAGAACCTGATAAAAAGATGATCCAGCTGAAAGAGTGATAACCAGCGCAGGTCGTAGCGAGTAGGGCGACCATACGCGAAGCGCATTGCGCCACATGTCCATTTAACCTAAATCCGATAGTTGAACGGGATGAAGTGTGCGGTTTTTGGGGTACGAGGCAAGGCGCAACGCAGTCATGTGCCGCAAAACTGTGCAATTCACCTCGTAGCGGCCTCACCCGGAAGGTGAGAATAAAATAATACGAGATATTATTATTAATCATAACACTGATCTATTAAATGAGCGCTCAACTACCGGATTTAGATTTAATATTCAAGCATCATCATCGCCACCGCATAAGCATGCGT
>JBKJYB010000213.1:0-4585 GCA_046716045.1 Nitrosospira sp. | reverse complement strand
GGGAATATCTGGGCCATTGGCGTTGATAACAGCGGTCAAATCCGGCAGCTTCAATTGGCGCGTATTCAGGTTGCCGGTAAGTGGAGAAGCCAGCGCGACCTTGACGGCTAGTTCCCCTTTATTCGACTCCAGTTCAACGGTCAGCGCATTACTCTTGAAATCAGTTACGGTGCCCGCCACCCCTGAAAGGAAGAGCATGGCGCTGGTGTTACCCTCTGGGTGGATGATTTTTGCCGTCACGGTTATTTTGTCACCAGCCACTGTTTCTCTGGTAAGGTTCAAGCGCGGTGCATCGAACTTGATGTCGAGATTATTCGTGCCGCTTACCCCGGTGATGCCAAGCATAAGCTTGTTTGCTACGAATTCGCCAGCAGCCGGTTTGATGGACAAATCACCTTTGGAACGTACCACAAGATTATTGATTCCCTTAACGGCTCCGTTAATCTCCAGATTCAGGCCATCCAGGGCGTAATACTGCTTGTCGAAATCGGATGCTAATTCGAATTCCAGCCTGGTGACCAGATCAGTCGCTGGCTGACTGGATTGGTTAGCCTTGAACACCAGTACCATCTTGTATCGAACCGGGTCATCCCCAGAATGGGGGCGAGAACCGCTTCCATCAGCCTTGAGACTCAAGTCTCTGAGTATGTACTGTTCCCCGCCGGCTTCATCATGCAAAGTGAGCAGGGTTTTTTCCACCCGCACATGATCAATGTCGAATTTGAATTGTTCGGGTTCTTCGCTTTTGGCAACAAGATCGTCGATGTTTGTGCGGCCATCCCTGAAACGAATCAGGTTGGCCTTGAGTCCACTGATAGCGATTTCATTTACCACCAGTTGTTTTTTGAGTAATGGCATCAAGGCGAGGGACACAAAAATGTTCTCCGCCGCAGCGAATTCCTCGGCATTGTTATATTCGCTTAACGAGAGATTGTTCACTTCCGCGCCGAGACTAGGGAAGAACGTGAGCTTGATATCGCCATCGAGCCTGAGATCACGCTGTTTTTTCTCTTTCACCAATTGGATGATCTGGAGCTTGTAGGCATTGGGGTCGAAGATGGCGGCAATATAGATCACAAGGCCGGCCAGCAGAGTTATTACGACAACAAGTACGATAAATGCGTATCTGAGATACGGGTTCATAAGCGGGGAAAGGTGGAGCGGGTGAAGGGAATCGAACCCTCGTCGTAAGCTTGGGAAGCTTCTGCTCTGCCATTGAGCTACACCCGCCATTGATTGAATTATACGATGGAAACAACTTTACGGGCGCTGTCGGCAATAAGAGAGCAATAAGAGAGCAATAAGAGAGGGTTCGCCCTATAGCCGGTCTCATGGCTTCCCGAAGTCCTGGCAGAGCGAGTTTGTGACGGAAGATACGGGCGCCTCTGTCGACTATGAGACTGCTCCACCGTATAATCCATATTCAACCTGAATCCGGCAGTTGTAGCGAACTCGCCCAAAAGGTGAACGTCGAGTGAGGTATAAAATTATTGCGAGTCATGGTGCTTAGTTGGCAAATGAGTTAGAAAATGAGTGATCAAGTGCCGGATTCAGGTTCAACGCCAGACTGTTATTTTATCCAATGTGTATCCGCTTCCAGACGGTTCTAAAATGATACAACTCATCATTAACGGGCAGCCACAGCGCTTCCCCCTGTCCGATCAGACGCAGCCGCCAAGGAGCGATCAGAATGACGCGATGCTGAACATCACGCAATTGCTGGCGCACATGGCATTGCAGGGCAAGCGTATCGCCATCGAGCGCAACGGGGAAATTGTCCCGCGCAGCAAGTTCGACGAGCAGGTTCTGACCGATGGGGACAGGCTGGAAATCGTGGTCGCAGTGGGTGGAGGATAAGCTTTATGGAAAACTTCATCATTGCAGGCAAGGCTTATTCCTCGCGTCTTCTGGTGGGTACCGGCAAATACAAGGATTTTGCCGAGACACGCGCGGCGGTTGATGCCAGCGGCGCGGAAATCATCACCGTGGCAATCCGCCGGACTAATCTCGGCCAGAATCCCGGTGAGCCGAACCTGCTGGATGTGTTGCCGCCATCGCAATATACGTTGTTACCTAACACAGCTGGATGCTATACGGTAGATGACGCAGTGCGCACCCTGCGCCTTGCGCGTGAATTGCTTGATGGCCACAGCCTGGTGAAGCTGGAGGTTCTGGGTGACCCGAAGACGCTCTACCCCAACATGGTCGAAACCCTCAAGGCGGCAGAAATCCTGATAAAAGAAGGTTTTCAGGTAATGGTTTATACCTCGGATGATCCCATCATCGCCAAACAACTGGAAGAAATCGGCTGTATTGCGATAATGCCTCTGGCTTCGCTGATTGGTTCCGGCATGGGGATTCTTAATCCGTGGAATTTGCAGATTATCATCGACAATGCCACTGTTCCGGTAATCGTCGATGCGGGTGTCGGCACGGCTTCGGATGCGACTATCGCTATGGAACTGGGGTGTGACGGCGTGCTGATGAACACCGCCATTGCCGCTGCGCAAAATCCGGTGCTGATGGCTTCCGCCATGAAAAAAGCGGTGGAAGCCGGGCGCGAAGCCTATCTGGCCGGACGCATGGCGAAAAAGCTTTACAGTGCGAGCCCCAGTTCGCCCGTCAGCGGCACTATCGCCAGCATCAAAGACAAAGCCTCCTGACCCGAATGTTTCATAAATTCACGTGCCCTCGCTGGTCTTTTGCTTCGTATGGAAATTTTGTTCAGTCGGGCGTATGAATAACTACGCCACTCTTTCACAAAATTTCCCTACAAAACAAAATCCTGCGCAATCATCACGCGAATTTATGAAACATCCGGGTTAATTCCGATTCTCCAGTCTCCCGGGTCTATTTTTCCCCCCTAAATGGCAGAGCATCGTCCCATTCGCAGCTTTGTCCTTCGCCAGGGGCGGGTTTCAAACGCCCAGCGCCGCGCGCATGAAACCCTGATGCCTAAATACGGCATCCCATTTGCGGATAATCCGCTTGATCTTGATCAGATTTTTGGCAGGAGCGTGCCACAATTTCTGGAGATTGGGTTCGGCATGGGCGAGACTACGGCCACTATCGCCAAGACCCATCCCCAATATGACTATCTCGCCATCGACGTACATACGCCTGGCGTAGGCAGTCTGCTGAAGCAAATCGACGAGTCTGGATTAGTGAATGTGCGCGTTATCCAGCATGACGCAGTAGAGGTGCTGCAACGGATGCTGCCATCCGATTGTCTCGATGGCGTGCACATTTTTTTTCCTGATCCCTGGCCCAAAGCGCGTCACCACAAGCGGCGGCTGATACAGCCGGAATTCATAGCGCTTCTTTGCCGGCATCTGAAGCGAGGCGGTTATATCCATGCCGCGACCGACTGGGAAAATTACGCTGGCCAAATATTGGAAGTTTTGAGCAACGAACCGCAGCTTGCCAATACTGCTATTGACTATGCTCCGCGTCCGGAATACCGGCCGTTAACCAAGTTTGAACAGCGCGGATTGCGGTTGGGGCACGGCGTGTGGGATTTGGTATTTAGAAGAAAATAGGGAAGCGGAAAAAACAGAGAAGCGCTATACGTTACTTTATTCCGGTAGGAAGATTTGCAGTAAATCATTCAAAAATCGCCTGCCGGCGAGAGTGGGCGCGATTCGCCGATAATCGCACGTTATCAATTGCCGCCGCTCTGCCTCGTCAAGTTGTTGCTGGATACTGTCGATGGGCAGACCGGTGCGCTCCCTGAACATTTCCGTAGCAAAGCCTCCTGTGAGGCGCAGTGCGTTCATCATGAATTCGACGCCCCGGTCGTTCCGCTCTACTTCATGCTGTTCCATGATGAGCGAGTCAAAAGCGGCCATATCCGGCGAGGTTTTGGCAAGATAATCCCTAGGTTGCTTATAGCGCATCTGGCGCACTATCCTGTCGGCGAAGCTTATTTTGCTGTGTGCGCCCGCACCAATACCAAGATAGTCGCCGAATAGCCAATAATTCATATTGTGGCGCGATTCCCGCCCAGGCTGAGCGAATGCCGAGGTTTCGTAATTCAGATAGCCGCCCTGAGCAAGCGTTTGCTCGATCATCATCTGCATTTCCGCCGACAAATCGTTATCCGGTAGCGGCGGTGGGTAGCGATGAAACAATGTATTTGGTTCCAGGGTGAGATGATAAGCGGAAATATGCGGGACGCCGTACGCAGCCGCGGTCTCAATATCACTCTGGGCCTCTTCCATTGTCTGATGCGGGAGTGCGTACATCAGATCAAGGTTCACATTGTCAAAATTCTCTCGGGCAATTTCAATCGCGCGATGCGTCTCGCTGCCGTCGTGTATTCGTCCCAGCGATTGAAGATGCCTGGGGTTGAAGCTTTGAATGCCGATGGACAAGCGATTGATTCCCGCAGCACGGAAATCAGCGAATTTTTTTACCTCGAACGTTCCGGGATTGGCTTCCAGCGTAACTTCGGCGAAATGTTCCAGCGGTAGCAAGGCCCTCACCGCGGTGAGGATCGCGTCGATGGATCGGGCACTAAACAGGCTGGGTGTGCCGCCGCCAAAAAATACACTCGTTACGCTACGCCCCCAGACCTGCGGTAACG
>JBKJYB010000212.1:0-12750 GCA_046716045.1 Nitrosospira sp. | reverse complement strand
GGCCGCCGGAAAGAGTTCAATCACCGAACGTCCCCGGCGGTTTGATTGCCTGAGCTTGTCGTCCGGCGGGATAAAGCCCATGAAGTCGAGCGACACCGCCAGGTAGCGGCTGGCTACTCCCGCCATGTTGTCAAAAATCACCTGCGCTTCAGTCTCGACACTGACCTTGTTGACCAGTATTCGGAACCGCTGCATGGTATTCTCGCCACTGATATGCTTGATCAACGCATAAGCTGCGGTAATCGAACTCGGTTCGGGCGAAACTACTACCACAATTTCATGGCTGGAAAGAGTAAGGGATAGCAGTGGGCTGATTTGGCCGGGCGCCACGTCAATCAGTACGACGTCCGTCGGTTGGGCAAAACCACCGAAACAATCGATTAGATAAGTCTGATCATGCGAACCAAGCTTCCCGAGCATTTGCATGCCGCGCCCCGCCGGCAGAAGACGGAAGCCTTCGGGACCGAAAATTATCACTTCATCGAGCGTCTTGTCGCGCCGGATCACGTCCAGCAAGTCGCGGTGAGCGGCGAGACCCAGCGTACCAGTCAGATTGTTAGCGCCCGCATTCTCGTCGATTACCAGCACGTCCTTGCCATTACGCGCCAAGGCCACCGCCAGATTGATCACTGTACTTGTCTTGCCCGCGCCCATGCTGCCCGAAGCGACGGTTATGATATGCGGGGAATCCTGCACCAGCAGGCGGCGCAATCCCTCAGCTTGGTCCTCGGTTGGATTAGCCAAAATGAACTCCGTTGCTATCCCGATTAACCGCAGCCCTCTTTAAACCTGCCATGAGCATCGGCAACGCGTCCTCCGGCATGGTAAAAGGGGACGCGACGGGTAGATTATTGAATGCACTGTTAACCAGGTGGCCGGAATCCGCTAAATGCAAATCCTCTGGAACGCGCTGGCCCGTAGCGATATAGTAAAGCGACAATTGATGGCGGATTACGGTATCAAGCACGCAACCCGTGGTGACCGCTTCGTCCAGTTTGGTGATGATGGCTCCCGCCAGGCCATCGCCTTGATAGGCGTGAACCACCTCGTTCAGTGTATCCCCGCTGGATGCCGCGTTGAGCAGTAGCAAACGTTTGATCCCGGTGCCGCATCCGGCCAGCATCGCTACCTGCTCGGTCACCATCTTGTCACGCTGGCCCATTCCCACTGTGTCGATCAGCACCATGTGCTTGCCTCGCAGTTCCGCCAAAGCAAGGGTCAGGTCTTGCGTATCCTTCACCGCATAGACTGAGACGCCCAGAATCTTGCCATAGATGCGCAGTTGCTCGTGTCCGCCGATCCGATAACCATCCGTCGTCAGCAACGCCAGCTTGTCCGAACCGTGACGCACGACACAACGCGCGGCAAGCTTGGCGGTGGTAGTGGTCTTACCCACGCCGGTTGGCCCCACCAGCGCGTAAACACCGCCTTTTTCCAGCATTTCGTTCTCATTGCCAATCGTCTGGAGATTGCCTGCCAATACCGTCTTTACCCAGTTCATCGCATCTTTCTCGCACTTCTCCGCCTGCTGTCCTTCCTGACCTGTGAGCGGTCCAGCGGGTTGTCCCGCGGGCTGTCCCATAAGTTGTCCTACGGGCAACTGATCCAGCAAGTCATGCGCAAGGGAGGCGCTGAAGCCCGCTGCCAGTAGTTGACACAGTACCTGCCCGCGTATGGGATGGCGTCGCTGCTGCTCGTTCCAGTTCAGCGCGGCCAATTGTTGTTCCAGGGTACCGCGCATCGACTGGATCTCGCTGAGTACGCTTGCGGCCACCTCATCGGCGATCTGGCGGGGATCAAATGCGGGTTGTTGTTTTTTCGCGGGAACTGAAGCCACTCGGGCTGCTCGGGTAACCTGGGCCGCCGGACTGGTTTTTTCGCGCGAGTTGATTGCGGCACGCCGCTTTTTGCCACGGGTCCCGGATTCCGGAGTTACCGGATCATTCACCGGCTCCCGTCGGCTTGTCATCCGGTCCGCTACCGGCTCCATCGAAGGGTTTGCCAATCTGAGCGATCGCTTTGCAGACTGTCCATATTCGTCTCCACTGACAAAATCCGGTATCGTCTTCGTCTTATGCGCCCCAGGCAGCATCCGGCTTTTCGTTTGACGGGATTCAGCCGAAAGATCTGGAATTATCCAGGGTTCTGCTTGCTGTTCCTGATTCCCGTTGAAAGCGGGGAAATGAAGCCGGGGTAAATCTTTGACGCCGGTACCGGTCCGCACTTCACGTTCAGTAAAATTTTCCCCAGCGGAGGGATCGATGACTTGTGCCTGATTCAGCGGGTCGCTTAGCGGTTCGCTTAGGAGCTCGGCTTGCTGCGCTTCACCGCCCGGAGTTGAAGTGCCTTCGACTCCGTCCGTTACACGCGGGGGCATCAGCGCCGTGATATCGTCGGGGCCCAGCGCCAGTATTTCGATACCCCCATCCACCGCGCGATTAGAGATAATCGCCCCATCGGGTCCGAGCGCGTCGCGCACCATGTGTAATGCATCACGCGTCGTTTTTGCGAAAAATCGTTTAATGCTCATGCTCTTGCTCCCAGAATAGAGGTAACTTTAATGTTGCTGGAATCGGGTACTTCAGCGTGCGAAAGGATCTTGAGCTGTGGAAGGGCTCTGCGCAGAAAGCGTGCCAGTAGTGTCCGCAGCGGTGCCGGTACCAGCAATACCGGGACGAGGCCTACCTGCTCCTGGCGCTGACTCGCACCCGCGGCTTCGCGCATCAAGGTGTCGGCCAGTCCCGGCTCTATGCCGGCGCTATTCGGGCTGGCTTGCAAGGCCTGCGTCAATAACCTTTCCAGTCCTGCATCCAGTGCCATGACCTGTAACTCGCCGGACTGCGGCCAGATCTGCTGAACGATCGCGCGACCCAGGGCGATGCGAATCAAAGCCGTCAATTCATGCGGGTCTTGCACACGGGCGGCATGTTCGGCCATCGCGTCGATGATGGTCCGCATGTCGCGAATATGCACGCTCTCGTCGAGCAGGTTCTGCAGCACCTTTTGTACGGTGGAAAGCGGGAGGAGTTTCGGGGTCAGATCCTCCACCAGCTTGGGCGAATCCTTCGCCACACGGTCGAGCAGCTGCTGCACTTCGAGGCGGCCAAGCAATTCCGCCGCATGGGTATGCATCAAGTGGTTCAAATGAGTCGCCACGACTGTGCCGGGATCGACCACGGTATAACCCATTATCTGGGCCTGATCACGTTGATTGGCTTCGATCCAGACGGCCGGCAGTCCAAAGGCGGGGTCGCTGGTGGCAAGTCCCGGCAAGGTGCCGGAGACGCCGCCGGGATTGATTGCCAGGTATTGGCTCACGTTGACCTCGCCGGCACCGATCGCAACCCCTTTCAGGGTAATGCGGTAAGCATTGGGACGCAGTTCCAGATTGTCGCGAATGTGTACCGATGGCGGCAAATATCCGATCTCCTGCGCGAACTTCTTGCGTACGCCCTTGATCCGTCGCAGCAGTTCTCCATCCTGTGCCTTGTCCACCAACGAGATCAGCCGGTAACCCACCTCAAGCCCCAGAACGTCGACCGGCATTACATCGTCCCAGCTCGCATCCTGGACTTCAGGCTGCGTGGCGGGCGCAACCGCTACTCGCCCCGTGCCCTGCTTTTCGCGCTGAATCATCATGTACGCGCCACCGCCCAGTACCGCGGCCAGCAGCAGAAACGCAATGTGCGGCATACCGGGTATCAGGCCCATGAGGCCGATGATGGCAGCGGTAAGGATCAGCACCTGGGGCCTGGAAAAGAGCTGGCTCACGAGCTGGCCGCTGATATCCTCATCCGTCCCTACACGGCTCACTACCAGGCCTGCTGCTGTGGAGATGATGAGCGCAGGGATTTGCGCCACCAGGCCATCCCCGATGGCAAGCAGCGTGTAGGTCTTGGCAGCGGTGGCCATGTCCAGGTCGTGCTGAAGTACGCCGACAAGCAAACCACCGATCACATTAATGAACAGAATCAGGATGCCCGCTATCGCGTCGCCACGAACGAACTTGCTGGCACCATCCATCGACCCGTAGAATTCCGCTTCCTGAGCGATAGCGGTGCGGCGCTTTCCGGCCTCCTCCTCGCCAAGTAGACCGGCGTTCAGATCGGCATCGATCGCCATTTGCTTGCCTGGCATCGCATCCAGCGTAAAGCGTGCCGCGACCTCCGCAATGCGGCCTGCGCCCTTGGTGATCACGATGAAGTTGATTACCACCAGGATAATGAACACGACAATGCCTACCGTGTAGTTGCCACCCACCAGATAATGGCCGAATGCCTCGATCACCTTGCCCGCCGCGTCCGGCCCCGTATGGCCCTCCATCAGCACAATCCGGGTTGAAGCCACATTCAGCGACAGCCGCAATAATGTCGTGAGCAACAGCACCGTCGGAAATACCGCGAACTCCAATGGCTTGTGCGTATGGATGCTGACCAGCAATACCATAATGGAAAGCGCGATATTGAAAGTAAACATCATGTCCAGCACAAAGGCTGGCAGCGGCAGTACCATCATGCCGAGAATCATGAGTATCAGTAACGGACCGGTAAGGCTGCGGGCGTTCACGCCGCTGAATACGTTGTTGAATTTGGCGATTATGTTCATGCTGTATTCGGTTCTCTCTCGGATGAGTCAGGTGTCATTTTGATGCCGTATTTTCCGGGTCCAGTTCGGCAGGCACTTCCAGGTCATCCGGCAGATGGGGAGCTTTGCCGCCGTATTCACGGTGGCGGCGCAACTGGTAGACATATGCCAGCACCTCGGCTACGGCGTTATATAAAGTCTGAGGAATCTCATCGCCCAGCTCGGCGTGGTGATACAACGCGCGCGCGAGCGGCGGTGCTTCCAGTAGCGGCACGTGGTGTTGCTGGCCTATCTCACGAATTTTCAGGGCTAACAGATGTGAGCCCTTGGCGACAACGCGCGGTGCGCGCATCTTGCCGTCCTCATACTTGAGGGCAACGGAGTAATGCGTCGGATTGGTGACGATCACGTCGGCTTTGGGAACTTCGGCCATCATGCGCTTTCTTGCCATCTCACGCTGCTGGGCGCGGATGCGAGCCTTCATGTGTGGATCGCCCTCGGTTTCCTTGTTTTCCTGGCGCACTTCCTCCTTGGTCATTTTGAGTTGGCGGTAGTGATCCCAGAGCTTGAAAGGCACATCCACCGCCGCAATCAGCACCATGGTTCCCGCTATGGCGAGAAAGCTCATGACGATCAGATTGCCCATGTGACCAGCGCCCACGGCGAGCGGAGCGGCAATCAGCGACAGCGTCGCTTCCTTGTGGTGCCAGATCGTCCAGACACCTGCCCCGCCGATCAGCGCGGCTTTGAGAAGAGCCTTGGCCAATTCGATCAGACTGTTCAGCGAAAACATGCGGCCCACTCCGCTGACAGGGTTGAGCCGATTGAACTTAGGCTCAAGTGATTTCCAGCTAAAGAGCCAGCCGGAAATCAGCATTGGCGCGGTCACCGCCACCAGGAACATCAGAATCAGGAAGGGAGAAAATGCAAACAGAGCGCCGAAGGATTGATCGAACAGTCGATCGAGAAGCAGGCTGGAATCGAAGCCGACATCGCGCGGCACCTTCATTCCATCTCTCATCAAAGTGAAAAGCTGGCTCGTGAGATGCCCGCCCATCAGCCACAGGCCGCAACCGGCGGTGATCAGAACCGCGAACGTGGAGAGTTCCGGAGAACGGGGAACCTGTCCCTCTTCACGGGACTTCTCCAGTTTCCGAGGCGATGCAGGTTCCGTTTTTTCGAGATCACTCTCTTCGCTCACTGCTGACTCCTGAGAATGCGTTCACAATCGGCTCATCGATTACATGAGTGATTATCGAATGCTTCAGAAGTCGGCCATCGAAGGAAAAGAACGGAATTTCTCCCGCAATTCTACTTTCGGGAAGGAGAATTGCTGGGCTTTAGTACTTTTAGCTTGTGCCGTTTAACTAGCGGCATCAGCGGGCTGCAGGGCTTGCACATCCACGGTAGTGTTACTTCTGAGTTCCTTCGTTACACCACCTTCTTTGCTCAGATCCTCTGCGGCCTTGTTGCTCATTACGATAACGCTGATGCGCCGGTTGACGGGATTGGTGGCATCGTTCTTATCGAACAGTACCGCCGAGCTCAAACCCACCACGCGCATGATTTTTTGCTCATTCATGCCGCCCATGATGAGTTCACGCCGCGAGGCATTGGCCCGGTCGGCCGATAGTTCCCAGTTGCTGTAATTCTTCTCGCCGCTCGCATAGGGTGTTGCGTCGGTGTGACCTGAGAGACTGATCTTGTTGGGCATTTCGTTCAATACCCCGCCCAGTTTTTGCAGGATGGTCTTGGTATAGGGTTGCAACTCGGCTTTGGCGAGCGCGAACATGGGCCGGTTCATGTGATCGACAATCTGAATGCGCAGACCTTCGGAAGTAATGTCCAACAGCAATTGCTCCTTAAAGTCGCGCATGATCGGATGAGACTCGATCAACTGCTCCAGTCGATCCTTCAGAGCTTCCAGCTTGAGCCTGTCAAGCCGCTCGAGCTCGGCCTGCGCCGATTTGAGATCGCGGGGTCCGGCACTCACCTTCCTCACCTGCCCCGCGCGTCGCGTTGTATCCTTGCCGCCTCCCTGAATCACACTGCTTCTGTCACCACTGCCACTGGCTTTGTTTGGGGGAACTCTGAGCGGAGTCTGGAAGTACTCGGAAAGACCTTGCAATTGTTCCTGGGTGGTGGCGCCAAGCAGCCACATGAGCAGGAAAAATGCCATCATTGCGGTAACAAAATCCGCGTAGGCAATCTTCCATGCGCCACCATGATGGCCGCCACGTTTCTTGATTCTCTTGATGACGATAGTGCGTTTTTCGTCAGTCATGAATGCATATCCCTATAATCCTGAATCCGGCGGTTGACTGCTCATTTTCCAGCTTAGCGTTATGATCCACAAAGATTTTTTGCACCACTTGAGCTTTATTTTTATGGCAAGTCGCTATAGGGCGGATTTAGAATAATCATTTGTTTTTTGCCTGTCTGACGCGCTCTTCCAGCTCAATAAAATTCGGCCGCTCGGTCGAGTGCAGCGCCTTGCGGCCGAACTCAACCGCCAGCGCCGGGGCGTAGCCGTTTATGCTGGCCAGCAGGGTCATCCTGATGCATTGCAACATCTTGGTGGATTCTTCCAGCTTCTGCTCCAGAACAGCAGCGCACGGACTCACAAAACCATAACCAAGCAGGATCCCGAGAAATGTGCCAACCAGCGCCTGGGCAACCAGAATGCCCAGCTCCGATGGCGGCAGGCCCACCGATGCCATGGTGTGGATTACGCCCATCACCGCTGCAACGATGCCGAATGCCGGCAAGCTATCGCCCAATTTTGCAATGCAATGAACCGGCACTTCACCCTCCTGATGGTGAGTTTCGATTTCGTTGTCCATGAGATTCTCGATCTCGAACGCATTGAGATTGCCACCCACCATCAGGCGCAGATAGTCGGTCATGAATTCGATCGCCTCATGATCGGCCAGGACATTGGGGTAATGCGCAAAGATGGGACTTTCCGCAGGACTCTCGATATCGGCCTCTATGGACATCAACCCTTCCTTGCGCACTTTTGCGAGAAGATCATAGAGCAGCGCCATGAGGTCCATGTACAGGATCTTGTTGTACCTGGAGCCCTGCGCGATTTTGCGCAATGCCTTGAAGGTAGCCTTTAGCGCCTTGCCCGTATTGCCAAGTACGAAGGCCCCTACTGCAGCGCCGCCGATCATCAGTAGTTCCAGCGGTTGATACAGCGCGGCAAGGTGTCCGCCGGAAAGAGCAAATCCGCCAAATACGGACCCGACTACAATAAGACATCCAACTATGACCAGCATTTTTACCGACACTCCCTGACTTAGGTTATTGCTCCGATCGCAAAGGCTCGCACCTTGGCGAATCACAGTTACGCCTTAACGTAGAATCACCCACAATCGCTATGGCAACAGGCTTACGGCGATAAAACGTTCACCTGTGTAACGGCTGAAACGCGGCAAACTTTAAGTAGGGGCAGAAAAGAAAAACCGGTGGAGGGAAGAACTCCCAGCCACCGGTAAAGGAGGAATACTCGGCCTTAGGATGCAATAGGCGCTATGGGCGCTGCAGGAGATGTGGCGGCTATGCCCATAAGCGCGGCCGCACGGGATTTGTTGGTTTTGCCGGCACGTGAGGGAGTGTGGCACAATCCGCACACATAGCGGTTATAAAGATCGTGGGTATACACCACGAAATCTCCGCCGCACTGGGTGCAGGATGCCGTCTGCAGTATTTGGCCCTCGAAGAACCGTACCAGCGTCCAGGCACGTGTCAGGCTCAATACCGGTTCCATTTCACTCATCTGGCAGTGCTCCAGGTAAAGCTTATAGCTTTTGATAATGGCGGCGATACCGCGGCAATCGGCATGTGCGAGCAGATAACGGTAAATATCGGCAAATACGGAAGAATGAATATTGGGCTGCCAGGTCAAAAACCAGTCGGCGGAAAACGGCAGCATTCCCTTGGGGGGGGAGACACCTTTCAATTCCTTGTAGAGTTTGATAAGCCGCTCACGGCTTAGGCTGGTTTCACTCTCCAGCAACTGCAGGCGCGCGCCCAGCTCGATCATCTCGATTGCGGTATGAATCTCTTTAGCTTCTGACACTACGCTCTTTTTCGCCATGATGGCTACCCTTTTATTCGTTAATTCGTTAATTCAGGAAGCTTCTGTACTTCAGGAAATTTGTTCGACGGATTGACCTGCCATCAGGATGGCCGCATGGGACTGTATCATCGTCTTCTCTTTACCATAGTTAGCGAGCATGCCAAGCACCAGGCTGTCGTCGAAGCGTATGCGGCACAACATCATGTTGGAATTTGACAGCTTGAGAATTTGGCCTGGCGTCAGAACCGCCAATATTTCGGCGATGTCCTTGCTTATTCCCAACCGGAAAATCGCCATATCCTTATCCACACGCACCATCTGCTGAGCCAGCATCAGATAGGTCAGGTTGAGTTCCTTGATTTCCATTGTTAGTTCGTTAGCTTTCATGTTTACCCCCCTTGGATGTGAGGCTCCATTGTGCGCAGTCATGCGGCGCCGTAAAACCGGAGTCCATCCGATTTACGGGTAGGAAATAGCAGGGATTCCATGTAGGAATATTTCCTACATGGAATACTCAAGAGGAGGGTCGCGGACCGTTAGAGTCGCCTGGGGCAGATATTGCGTGGTGGTTGTGGCTATATTATGTAGACATGTTGAGTGGCATAGCTCAGTCAACGGCCATTCGCCACAAAACTTTAGGCTGAATAAAAAAATATTTTTCTTGCCGCCACGGTAACCGCATAAACGATACTTTTAGACAAGAGCAAGACCAGTTAAACAGCGCCACCACCGGATTCCACTGACCCATTCATTTGCACTTCACAAAGAATGACGGTGATATTGTCTCTGCCTCCAGCCGATAAAGCCGTTCTGATCAGGCTTTTCACTTTTTGTTGGATCGTTTCTGTCGAAACAAGTGTATTCTGAATCGCCGCATCATCCACCATGTCTGTCAGTCCATCCGAACACAGGAGAAATATATCGCGGTTCAGCCCGCTGCCCTCCAGCATGTCGAAGGATACTGCCGGATCAGTGCCTAGAGCCCGGAGGAGGATGTTTTTTCTTGGATGATTTCTTGCCTCCTCCGGAGTGAGTATTCCACGATCCACTTGAAGCTGCACCAGGGAATGATCCCTGGTTAGTTGCCGCAAACTACCATCCCGTAACAAGTAGACCCTGCTGTCTCCCACATGCCCGATAACATACCTGTCGCGATAAAATGCCAGTAGGTCTCCGGTGCATCCCATTCCGCGATCATCGGGATTCCGTGCGGCATGCTCGAATATCCGCCTGTTCGAATCGCTGAGCACTTCTTGAACCAATGCATAATTTGTTTCTTCCGAAGAAGGAACCTGGCTGCGGAAAGCGGCTTGCGCCGTTTCTATAAAATATCTGCTGGCGGTTTCTCCGGCCGCTTCACCCCCCATCCCGTCCGCGATGGCGAAAAATCCAAGTTCAGGCATAGCGAGGTACGCATCCTCATTGTTGCCGCGCCGGAGTCCCAAGTCGGTCGCGCCTGCCGAGAGTAACTTCACCATACTAACCGTCCTCCTTGCAACCGGGTGATCAGAATATCCGCATATCTCGGATATGTAGCTCCGAGATATGCGGCATCAATGCTTATAATACCCAATATCAACTATTTGACCGGTTGAAAATTAACTTCCGGTATCCAATAAAAGAAAGATGCTTAATCAATTTCCAATCCCATTCAGGAATAGCTATATAATTTCGATTAAGCACCATTTTTCTCCAATCAAACAAGCCTCTACCCGTGCTTCAGGCCCCAAGTTCTCCTCGCGCGCTAAAGACATTAAAAAGTCGAGGCGCGTATTGGATACGCCACCGGATACGCCGGGTTCCGTCGCAAGGGTTGCCGCGAACCAGGAACTCGCAGGTTTCTACCTGTCTGGTCTACCTGGTTGGGACAGTTAACTGTAGATGAAAATCCGTCACCTTGAAAGCCGTTATTTGTTTAATGTTTCCCTGACGAGAGATGAATCATAGCAATATCCGATTGTTGTCTGGCACGCCTCTCGAAGGCACAGGCTGACCGGGTTCATCGAGCCAATTGAAGTAGCGGTGGAAGCGCGCCAATCCCGTTCGGATAATGTGGCAAAGTTTGTCTATACTTATATAAGTCCGTTCTGGAACAGGAAGAGAAATATGAAGCGCTTATTGCATCTTGCCCAAATTACTTCTGTCGTTGCGCTTTTTCTCTTGGCTGGATGCGCCAGTACGCCGAAGCCGGCCATCATTAAGGTTTCACTGCACGCAAAACTAAACGTGAATCCTGATTCACATGGCAGGGCTTCGCCAGTGGTAGTGAAGCTGTATGAGCTCAAATCCGTTGCGGCATTTGATGCCGCGGATTTCTTCTCTGTCTTCGACAGCGAGCAAAAAACACTTGGTACCGAATCGCTGAACAGTGAAGTGTTCCAGCTCCATCCCGGGGACAAGCTGGAATTCGACCGGCCCTTGCATTTGGATGCCCGCCATGTAGCGGCGGTTGCCGCATTCCGTGATCTCGAGCACGCACAATGGCGGGCATCTCTGGCTATTCCTCCGAAGCAGAAAATCTCCCGGATAGTCATCCAGCTTGATGGAAACAGAATCCTGATTGGCGCAGAAGGCGAATGCTCATTTTTGTGCGGACTTTCGTTGCAGAAGCCCCAGCCGCTCGGCAGTTTGCACGAGATCCAGAAACCTTAAACCTAAATCCAGCAGTTGACCGCTTATCTTTCAATTTAACGCTATGATCGACAAACACTATTTTTGCCAGTTGACCTCCCCCTTTATGGTGAGGGCACTATAGGCCGGATTTAGGTTAAACACAGTGAAACTGAAATGTTTGGATAGATCTCATTTTCAATACCCGGTACCGGAGCAAAATGATGTCCTGGAACAACAAAGTCGTCTGGTCTGAGGGATTATTTCTTCAGCCACAGCATTTTCAGCAGCATGACCGTTATGTCGAAAGGCTGGTGGAAGGCCGTGCGGCGCCATTGCTCGGCTATAGCTGGGGATTCAGCGGCATGGAGCTCAACCTTGCCGCAGTGACGCTTGGGAAGGTACAGCTGACCGCAGCACGCGGTATTTTTCCTGACGGCACGCCCTTCGACTTTCCCTCCGAGGATATGCCGCCTTTGCCCCTGGATATCGACATTGATGTCAGGAATGAAATTATCGTGCTGGCATTGCCCATGCGACGCGCGGGGATGGACGAAACGGATACGGCTGCAAACCAGGATAACTCTCTTGCACGCTTCTCGGTAGAAGAACGGGAAGTCGCCGATTCCAATGCGGGCTCTCAAAACAGTGCATCCCTGCAGGTTGGGCAGCTTCGCTTGCGGGTTATGCGCAAGTGTGATGTAACCGATGCCTACACAACGCTGGATGTGGTGCAAATTACAGAACGGCGTGCTGACAACCAACTGGTCTTGCAGAAGGCATTCATTCCGCCCATGCTGCACGTGGGCAGTAACGTCACCCTGACGGGATACGTAAGCGAATTACACGGCCTGCTTCACCAGCGCGGCGAAACGCTTGCCTCACGGGTTGCTCAACCGGGCCGTGGCGGAGTCGCGGAGGTCGCCGATTTTCTTATGTTGCAGACCGTTAATCGCTACGAGCCCCTGTTTGCGCACTTTTCTAACTACCGGCTGCTGCACCCCGAACGCCTGTTCAGTGCATGCCTTGGCCTCGCCGGGGACCTGGTAACATTCACCCATGATAATCGCCGGCCACCTGCGTATCCGGAATATCAACATGACGCGCTGGTACATTGTTTCATGCCACTTATAACGGATTTACGGCGCTCATTAAGCATGGTACTGGAGCAAAGCGCGATTTCAATCGAGCTACAGGATCGCAAATATGGCGTACGGGTCGCAACAATTTCTGACCTGGAACTGCTGAAGACCGCACAATTTGTTCTGGCAGTGAATGCCCAATTACCAGCAGAAACGCTGCGGATGCGCTTTCCCGCACAGGTTAAAATAGGATCTGTTGAACGTATCCGGGATTTGGTCAATCTGGCTTTGCCCGGCGTTCCACTTAACTCATTACCTATCGCCCCGCGCCAAATACCCTTTCATGCCGGGTTCAACTACTTCGAACTTGAACGGGGGGGTGAAATGTGT
>JBKJYB010000211.1:0-2520 GCA_046716045.1 Nitrosospira sp. | reverse complement strand
ATCCCGGCTTATGCTTGGAACGCCGGTCGCTTCGTTCAGTTTTGTCAGATCGAAATTCAGGAGGCTGTAATAAAGCCAGCGAACATCAACATATTTTTCTGGGATTACCGCGAACGTAGTGTCGCTCGGCCAAAAAGGCCCAAGCTTCAACTGCGGATTTCCGAGTGAGCCCTTCCTCGGTACCACAATCGCAGGCCCATTAAACATCGCTTTACTGGCCCAACCGTATCTGCCACCAGTGCCGATAATCGGAAACAAACCGCCTTCTTCCAATACGTCGCCTGGCGACTTTCCATAGCAGACTATGGCTAGCTTGCTGAGTTGTTCACTCATACCCCAACTCCACCAGGAACCGTCGCAGTTGCGCGCTTGCCGCATCCCGCTTTCTTTCGATATCTTTGGCCGTTACCGCGTATTTGCTCCACAAGCTTTCGATCGCGGCAATACAGGTGCGCTGATCGGCACGCAGATAAGCGCGGTAGGTATCCCATTAACAGGCGACCGAGCCGCTCGACGATAGCCTTGCGTGCCTCGTCACGGCTAATTTTGGCGCGGGCCGCTTCCACCAATTCGTCCTGCTTTTTTTCGATACTTCGGATGCCGTTCTTGAGCGCTCTGACTTCCTGCTCCAAAACCTTCTGGCGGGCAAGGCGTTTCTCGATTGCTTCGGCTTGGGCTAAAAAGATGGCTTGCTCGTCTTTATCGCCCTCCTTCTTCGCAAGCTTGACGCGAGTATTGAGATCCTTGAATTCGGCCTTGAGCTTCTTCACCTCGTCGCTCGGCAATACCCCGGTTTCGTCACCATCTTCGAAGTCTTCCTCCTCGGCGGCGGCGAACAGCGCTTGCAGCTCTGTCAGTCGGGCGCGTGATTGCTCCAGCTCTTCCAATATTTCAGGGAACTGGCTCGCGACCAGCTCTGCGTCCGGTATCAATTCCGGCCCCCAGCCGCTGGCGGCGATGGATTTGAAGTCGGCCTTGAGCTGGTTGACATAGTTGGCGAAAGCGCCGCGCACTTGGTACAAACTGAGCAGATTTTGATCCTTGAAAGTTTCCGCGATGCTGGCCAGCAGAATGCGGCGCAGTGCGTATACGTTACCGGCGAGGCCGTTCTGGTTGCGCGCATTTGGCGCCAGCGTTTCCACTAGCGGAAGATTCGTTTGCCACCACTGTTGCAGTTGGTTAAGGAAGGCATCATGCCGCGCTATGACACCGGGATGGTTGGCGACATGATCGGCGATAGTGCGTTTATCTTTTAGTGGCCCAATGAAGTCTTGATAAATGCCATCTGGCCGCGGTGTGAAACAGCTTTCCTTCAACCCGGCGTAATTACTCCAGTAATGACCTAGTGACTCAATCTCGACACGAGGGACACCACCATGCAGGTGGGCGCGCACGTCGTGCGGTTCCGGCGGTGGTGCGTTATCCACATAGCGGCGTATGTTGCAATTGTAATCCTCGGCGGCGATCTCCTCAAAAGGCACACGGCGGGCGTACGCGGGGATATCCGCCCCTTGGCGGTAGGCATGGACGATCTTGTCGATATCCTCCGGGCGCAGGTTGTTCTGTGCCTTGCCTTCTCGATATTCACGGTCGGTATTGATGAAGAGGACATGCTTGCGATCTCTGGCGCCAGCCTTGTTCATCACCAAAATACAGGCGGGGATGCCGGTGCCATAGAAAAGATTGCTGGGTAGGCCGATCACCGCTTCCAGATAGCCTTTTTCGATAAAGTATTTACGCGCCTCGCGTTCTGCACCGCCACGGAACAGCACGCCGTGGGGCATGATGGTGGCAAGTTTGCCGTCGCTCTTCAGCACCGCCAGCATATGCTGGACAAACATGAGGTCCGCCTTCTTGCCCTTCTCAGGCATCAGCACCGGGAAACGACCAGGAAACTTCAGGTTCGTCTTGCTGTAATTCTGGCTGAACGGGGGATTGGCAAGTACTCGGTCATAGCGGCGCAGCTCGTTGCCCTCATCCATGTGTGCCGGATTCTTGATGGTATCTTCCTGGCGAATGTCGGCATGGGCGATGCCGTGCAGCAGCATGTTCATTTTGCAGATGGACCAGGTGGTGCCTATTTTTTCCTGTCTAAACAGAGCCAGGTTGCGCGAATCGTGCCCACACTCGTGCAGATAATCACGCGACTGAATCAACATGCCGCCTGAACCGACCGTGGGATCATAAACGCTCATTTTGGGTTGCGGATCGACGATCTCAACGCAGGCGCGCACCACTTCCGCAGGAGTGTAGAACTCGCCCGCTTTTTTGCCGGCCGAGTCGGCAAAATATTTGATCAGCCACTCGTACGCCGCGCCAAGCAGATCCGGAAATTCGAAGTTCTCGTCGCGCAGGGGAATTTTTTCGAAGTTCTGGACGAAATCGGCAACAATGTCCTCATCCAAAGAACGTTCGCCGATTTTCCTGTTAAAGTTCAAGCCCTTGAGAACGTCTTGCAGCGCATCGAAGTTACTGTTTTCGATCGCATCCAGCGCCTAGTTCAGCCCGGTGCCGACATTG
>JBKJYB010000210.1:0-3271 GCA_046716045.1 Nitrosospira sp. | reverse complement strand
CGCAATCATCACGCGAATTTATGAAAAATCCGGGTTAGTCAGGTTGGAAGTGATGTACAAAATATGTCGAGAAACTTCACACTTCGTGGGGGCTCATATTGATAACTAGTTGACCAATCAGTATTGGAACGATTTTTGCTTTCTCTACTCTGAATATCTTCAGATTTAATTCCACATAAGAAACAGGGACATTAATTCTCAAACAGGGTGTGAAATACTTCAGCGCTCGTTCTATACAACGTAACCAGCAATATCACAAACCGGAGGAAGCGGAATTCATGATGGCTCAGAAGTGTGCGGTGGCACTGTGTCTGGTGCTGCTGGCGGGATGTGGTTCGCTATCATTGCCGGATAGAGTGGCACATACAAATCATGCCGTACGTATAGAAGGCGCGTATGGGCCACTTTCTGTTCAGAAAAACGAGGCAGTCTTGGCCAGGCTGAAGAACGGTAGCCCGGAAACGAACATCTATGATAGACACCTTGCACAAGTAGAGGAACTCATGGGAAGCCCGTTGATGACGGGCAACAAGATAACGCTGCTGCTGGATGGCCCTGCTACCTACAAATCAATGTATTCCGCGATACAGGGTGCGAAGAATCATATCAACATGGAAACCTACAGTATCGAAGACGACGAGGTTGGCCGCCGTTTTGCGGCTGCGTTGATCGATAAGCAAAAGAAAGGCGTGCAGGTGAATTTCATTTACGACAGTGTCGGATCGGGCGATACACCCAAAGAATTCTTCAAGTCATTGATGGACAGTGGCATCAACGTGCTGGAATTCAACCCCCTCAATCCATTGATGCTCCGCAAGAAATGGGAAGTGGGTCGCGATCATCGCAAGCTGCTCGTGGTTGACGGCCAGATTGCCTTTGTGGGTGGCGTCAATATTAGCAGCGTGTATTCCAGCGGGTCATTCACCAGGTCAAAACCGCGCACAAAGGATACTCCACCATGGCGCGATACTCATGTGCGTATTGAAGGGCCCGTAGTCAGAGAATTCCAGAAATTGTTTCTGGCGACCTGGGAAAAACAGAAGGGTGAGCCGCTGGCATTGAAGTCCTTTTTTCCAAAAATAGGCAGTAGAGGTAATGAAATGGTGCGTGCCATCGGCAGTTCACCCGATGAGTCTTACAACCCGATCTACGTTACGCTGCTATCCGCCATTAACAGCGCTGAAACCTATGCATATGTTACCAGCGCCTATTTTGTGCCTGATCCGAGGTTACTCGCTGCATTGAAGGGCGCGGCCCAGCGCGATGTTGATGTGCGATTGTTGCTACCCGATAAAACCGACTCGAATATGGCTTTTTATGCATCGCACTCCTACTATGACGAACTGCTAAGTGCCGGCGTGAAGATTTACGAACGGAAGGATGCTTTGTTGCACGCCAAGACCGCGCTCATTGACGGCGTCTGGTCTACCATAGGCTCAACCAACCTTGATTGGCTCAGTTTGGAACACAACCAGGAAATCAACGCGATTATCCTTGGACAAGAGTTTGGTACGCAAATGAGAGCCATGTTCGAAAAAGATATCGAATCTTCCAGACTTGTGACGCTCGAAAAGTGGCGCCAGCGTTCGATTGGCGTGCGCCTCAAAGAGCTTGGTGCGCGCTTATGGGCCCGATGGATCTGATATAGTGTAAATACTAATCATATAGCCGTTTCCATTGCCCGGTTATATTTTCCTTCACGGGCCAAACCGTTTAATTGGCAGCGCTTAAAGAACACTTTTTGTGCGATTGCCACATTGCTTTCTTTCCCATGCCAGGCGGCAAGAACCGGTGCCTGCAGCGCCCGCCCATAGGAGAAACTGAGCTGCCAGGGATACGATCCCATCGCATTCATGGCGTTCAGATGGCCGGTGGCATCTTCCGCGCTTTGGCCGCCGGAAAGGAATACGATCCCAGGAACCGCCGATGGAACGTAGCGCCGTAGACAACGAGCCGTAGCTTCGGCAACCTGTTGCACGTTGGACTCGTGCGTACACTTCATTCCCGCGATCACCATATTCGGCTTGAGCAGAATACCCTCGAATATCACGCGGTGAGCGTCAAGCTCAGCGAACAAAATCTCAAGCATTTTCGATGTGACCACTTCACAGCGATCCATATCGTGAGGGCCATCCATGAGTACTTCCGGCTCCACGATCGGCACAATGTCCGCTTCTTGGCAGAGGGCGGCGTAGCGCGCCAGTGCGTGGGCATTTGCATGCATGGCGTATGCCGAAGGAATATCGTGCTCGTCAATTTGAATAACTCCCCGCCATTTCGCAAATTTCGCGCCCAGCTGCTTATACTCCGCAAGCCGTTCACGCAAGCCGTCCAGGCCCTCGGTGACTTTGTCACCGGGATTCAGCGCCAGCGCTTTTGCACCTTTATCTACCTTGATGCCGGGGATAATCCCCCGGCTTGACAGCAATTCGGCGAAAGGAGTGCCATCACGGGAACTCTGGCGCAGCGTTTCGTCAAAGAGGATAACGCCACTAATATAGCGCTCGATACCCTCGGTGGTGAAGAGCAGTTCACGGTATCGCCGGCGGTTCTCTTCGGTCGATTCAAGCTTGATCGAGTCAAAACGTTTCTTGATCGTCGGGTTGCTTTCATCCGCTGCAAGAATACCCTTTTGTTGTGCAATGATGACACCGGCTACTGACTTGAGTTCATCAACGTCCATTGAGCTGTTCTCCCAAAAAGGTGCAACTCATTTTTAAAGAAAATAAAAAGCGGAAATAAGAAGCGTGCGCTGTGGGTGCATGCCCTGTCTCCCTGTTACTGGTTACTGAATGGGGCAGTCCCAAAAACGCCCATATACCACAAGCCGATCAAGGCACCAATGATACTCGCAATCACGACATAATAAGGCCATGCCGATTTTTTTTCCTCAAACGGATCGGTCAGCGAGCGACGCGCGCCTTGTGGCAAATAAGCGAGCTTGGTCAACGACGTGCCAAATGGAATATTGATGCGCGCCCGAGCGTTGATCGCCCACCCGTTCGCGTCCAGTACCGGGCCGAGGTTACGTTTCTTCAGCTTGAACCAGGCTACAATCATGGCCGGGCCTGAAATCAGCAACATCAGACCGAATATGGCCAAAGGTATCTGCCAGAATTTCAATCCCAGTATTCCGCCGACCAGTGAAGCAAGAATGCCGCCGATAGCGCCGAGCGCCAGCCCTATCGCCGCAAAAATTCCGGCGAACTTGCCTACATCGAAAGGTGGTTTGGGCGGTGGAGGGGGTGTGCCAGCCGCTACGGGCGTGCCG
>JBKJYB010000209.1:0-2565 GCA_046716045.1 Nitrosospira sp. | reverse complement strand
GCCGCTGTTGTGGATTTTTTCCGGTCAGATTCTCATCGCTTTCCGGCCACAGCGTCTTCCAGGCGTAAAAATGTTCCTCACCCGAAGTCAACGTGCCATAGTCCGCATCCGCACCGCCAGTACGGATCAGCAACAGATTGGTGTGAAACAGACGTGGTTCGCCTTCTTTCAGCCCTGTTTCCCGCGTTGCTTCGCGGGCGTTGCGATAACGCTCCAACTGCACGAAAGCTTCATGCATCGGATTGGCACAGGTAGGGCCGCCGAGCTTGCACTCCACCACCGCCAGCGGGATGCCGTTCACAAACAACACGATGTCCGGGATGATGAACTGCTTCACACAACCCGGCGTGTCGATGCGAAACTGGTTGATAGCATGGAACTGATTATTAGCTGGATTGGTAAAGTCGATCAGTTTCACTACTGGGTCTTGTTCGCCGGTGACCTCGTTAGTATCGACTTGCGCCTTAAACAGCAATGCCTGAATCGACTCGTTCGCCTCCAGCAGCGTGCGATTCGGCTGGCGCAAAATCTGGTCACGCAACTCGTCCAGTTGCCGGTCGGTGAGCCACGTTTGGCCATTGCCGGTGAAGTTGATGGCGCGCACGGCGGTGCGGAACACTTCGGGCAGCAGCCATTCGCGGAACGAACTTCGCAGGCTGCGAGCCGGATCGGAGGGAATGATACTGGCGCCTTGGTCGACCATTTTCCAGCCCAGCATTTCGAGCTGGGTCAGGAAGGGCTTTTCGACGTGCAGGTATTCGGACATGGGTCAGTTGATTGCCAAATCCTGGGCATGGACTCTGGACTTAGACTGGAGGTTTCAAGCTGAAATCAATGACCGCCCGGTCTTTGCAGTCAAGCGATCCAGGGCAATGCCAATTGCCCTGTCATCGAACAAACGACTCTTGCGTTCGGCGGCACCTGCGGGCCAGTGTTGCAATCCCTCGCGAACAGCCTGTACCGTGGGCTTGACGCCTTCTCTACTCAGTAGCCAGTCGACGGTAGCTAACAATTCCATGCCGAACGGCGACTCGAAACCATCGATTAAGGCAGCGGTATACTCCAATGCCTGTTCATGGGTCTTGGCCTCGGTCTTGATATAAGTCTGCACCAAAGCCTTGCGCTCATCGTCGAACCAGATCACATCCAGTGGACCGGCATCGCTGATGCGTTTGTTGCAACGTAAATAGCTCCCGTCCAGGCTGTTGAGCAGATGGTCGAGGCGGTTAGCATAAGGCCCATACTTATGCGCGACGAATTGCAGGTCGAGCGGATTGCACTCCGGGGAAAAACGTTCGATGGCGCGCTCCAGCAACCACGCGAGCTTCTGGATCTCCAGCAAGCTGCACTCCATGCCCAGCACCCAGTAGCGGCGCACCAGCTCGGCAATCAGCGCCCGCGCCGGGGTCAGCTTTTCCACCCCACCTCGTTTGGCCACGTTCTGATACTGTTGGGTTGGCTCGAACACTACAATCTCGACATTTGGCAAGTCGCCCAAGGCAATCTCGATCTGCTCGCGCACGTCCATCCATTCCAAGCCTCCGTTCCCTGCGCCCAAAGGCGGGATGGCAACGGATTTGACCTGCTTTTCGATAAGAAAACGGCGCAAATCCTGCAAGCCTTCGATTACCCAAGTTATTTGTGAAGAGGCTCGCCAATGCTGCTTGGTGGGGAAATTTACGATCCAGCGCGGCCCATCGAGCTCATTCACCTCGGTGACGAACATCTTTCCGGTCTGCATTTTCCCAGCTTTGCAGGCTACGGAGTAGAGGCGAAAATTCTCAGGAAAGCGCTCCTTGAACATCAACGCTATCCCCTTGCCCATCACGCCGACCGTGTTCACTGTGTTGACCAGCGCCTCGGCTCGAGCCTCCAGCAGATTGCCTTTTGCAAACGTAATCATCAGAAATACCACTCCCTGCGAGCATAAACAGACAACTTTAGACCCCTCGACTGGATCTGCTGCTCAATCCCCCGTTTCAATGTTTCGGTGTAGCACACAATGCCGAGAATACCCTGAATCGGCAAATGATGAAAGATTAGCGCTTCAGCCTGATAGCGTTCCATTTTCCTGGGATCGTCGGGGTCTCGTTTGAAATCACGGCGCTGCAGAATCCCCCAATCGATCTCGCCTAATTGTGTCAAGTCACTATAATAGTTGGTCCAATCCGGATAGGCGTGCGCATTGGTAAACACTGAAGCCAAACCCACGGATTTCACATGATGCAGGTTTGATACCAGGATGAGGATTTCCTCATTGCTGCGTTGTGTCACTCCCCGGCCAGAATGAATATTCTTCATCATTACCGAAAACGGAGTGAAGTAAAAAGGCACATAATCGGTCAATGTGCCGCCAGGCGAAATGGGCACGACTCGATGCCGTCGTTTATCGATCAGATCAGGATTGCCGATACCCACATAGCCAGGCGGCAACGTGCCGGAATTAGCGCAATACAGCCCATTGTCCAGAATCAACGGCAGGTTATCGCGGTGGACGATGCGCCAGATCAGCGCCTTCTCCGGGTTCAGATTGGGATAGTGGTTAGCCACCTATCATCTCCAGAG
>JBKJYB010000208.1:0-15219 GCA_046716045.1 Nitrosospira sp. | reverse complement strand
GATCGAATACGGTCCCGGCAGAGCCCAGCAACGAGAGTCCGGCCAAATCCCGTTCAGACGGGTTCCCTACCGGTAACGCTTCACATCCCCTTCCCGCTCACCGTTTTATAACGGTGACGCAGTTTCGTTCATACAAGTTTTCTTGACAATTACAAGAATAACTTGTAATATTCGACCTGTGCCGCATTCCATCGTGGCATTTAACCCGGATGTTTCATAAATTCGCGTGATGATTGCGCAGGATTTTGTTTCGTAGGGGGATGTTGTGAAAGAGTGGCGTAGTTATTCATACGCCCGACTGAACAAAATTTCCATACGAAACAAAAGACCAGCGAGGACGCGCGTCAATTTATGAAACATCCGGGTTAAGAAACCAACCGCGAAACAGACGCGCAGCCCGAACCGGCATAGCCTCGATCCAGTAAGCCCTTGATGGCATGGAAAGACAAGCGGCCGGCGACGGAAAAGCGCAAAGAAATGTCCAGGCTGTGCCTGGCGCGGAACTCGGCCCGCTTTGAAAGGGCCAGAATAACCCTAAACTTTGTAGCCATCAGGATGAGGATTTGATCATGGGACGCTGGGCTGAATTATGGACCGAACACCGCCCAGCGCCCCTCCCCCTCACCGACACGGAAATACTGGATTGGTTAGGTGAATACTGCGACCAAGCCGTTTATATCCGCCCTACGCAGGAATATACCGGCGGCTTCACCTTGTATTGCGACGATATCAAAACCAGCGCGGCCACCCTGCGTGCCGCAGTTTGTCTGGCGGCGGCGAAGTGGAAAGAAGTTAATGAATAGCTCTTGTCGGATTACGCTTCGCTAATCCGACCTACTTGGAGCCACCGCAGGGCGGGGCCATCGACTGCAGTTGGGTCTCGGTTTCCTTTAATACTTGCACACTCTTTATAATCTGACTACCAAGTTGACGCGTGGTGCGTGGATTGCCGTTACCATTTAATAAATCAACATTGAGGTGCATCGCTAACTCTCTAAGTAGCGGCTTAACCGGTATAATTTGGACGCCCTCATGCTCTACCTCAATACTTCCGGTTTCCAACTCTCGGATGATATATCCTTGACAGAATACTTCATCCACGGATTTGATAGTGTTTCTTGAGATTGATTTTTTAACGAGTCGCCCGAACGGCAAATTACGTTTCCCGCTGCCGTCAAAGGACATGAGATTGATAGCTTCCGATGTTGGAGCATTTAGAATCGTCTCGACCTGCATCTCTTCAGTGTTTATTCGAAGTATGATTACTCGATCCACGAACTTAAGGGAATTGGCATTGAACGACACATGACCGCCAGTACCCATCATGGCGGTGGTCTTCACCGAGATTTTCTCTCCTTCACCACTTACTACGTCATATCCTCTCTGGTTCACTTCAAGAGCCATTTGACCATTTGTAATAAGAGCGGCATATAATTCTCCGATACGCCCACAAAGATGTCGCAGCTCAGTTGGTGGAACACCCCAGTTCATTTCCCGCTCGAACCAAGCCATTGCTTCGCCCAGCGATTGAATTAGTTGCATCTGTGTGAGTGCCATGGGATTCTTCCAGGGTATTGATATTGATTCTAGGATTTGTAGGTCGGATTAGCGCAGCGTAATCCGACACCAGCAATTCATTCCATTATTCATGCTCCACTCCGTCGAGATCCGCTACGCTTTGACCCCAATCGGGTGGATACAGACCTGATTTGACGTATCGGTGAAAGCTCGAATACGGCCATTCCTTCGCTGACGTAACCAGACCGTGCTTAACGGGGTTGAAATGGATGTAATCTATATGCCGAGCCCTATCGGGCTCGTCCCGCAGCGCATGTTCCCAATAGCGATGCTGCCATAGCGGCTGTTGCGCCTTTTTCCATTTCACCGATTGATCTTGATTCGGTGTCGTGCGCAACGCCGGATCGTAATGCTTGGTGAACCATGTCTTGATCAACCGCCAGCGTGTCGCGAAATCGGCATCGCCCTCCGGGAGCGACCAGATGCAATGCAGATGATCGGGAAGGACCACCATCGCATCCACGTCGAAAGGGCGGCGCGAACGTACCGCATGGAATGCCATCCGCAATGTATCCACAGCCTCTTCGGATGCAAACAAGGGACGACGTTCCGCTGTGACAACAGTGAAAAAGAACGAACCACCCGCAATCCATGCTCGCCTGTATTGCATTCGCCTCTCGTCGGCTAATTGTCGGATTACGCTACGCTAATCCGACCTACTTCAGAAAAACAGACCAGCGCGACGGCGGAAGACTGGCAAACCAAGAAAAAGCCCGGCGCATGGTCAGTGCTGCCGGGCTGGGACTCCAACTATCATGGAGAAAAAGAAGTCACCCTGAATCATCTTACACGCTTCGAGCGGATCGTCTATTGGACTGAAGTCTAACTTTGTAATCGCCTGCGTATTCCTTGCCAGACCAGCCATCCCCATCAAGCGCGGCCTCAAGCTTTTGAAATTCCCTGAGAATCCCTTTGAGTATTTGTAGGTCGGATTAGCGCAGCGTAATCCGACAATGGCAACGCATTCCATTATTCATGCCCCACTCTGTCAAGATCCATTACGCCTTGACTTCAATCCGGTGAATACAATCCTATGGCCTGCTTCTGTCCGCTATTTCTTTCTGCCCAGCGAGGTTTTGATCAGCCTGGCCTGTTCAAAATGGCCGGCAAGGCTCGCCCGCCACAGACTCAACAAGCGCTTTAGCTCCTCATTTTCTGCGCTCGGGATCAGCTTCCCGTCCCATAAGTCGAGCACTTTCTGGTGGGATTCCACTTCATGATTGATATAATCCAGATCGAATAATATGCCGTGCAGCTTCCTTAGTCCCCCCAGATATTTCTCCCCTTCGGCCTTCAAGGTATCGCTGATCGAACTGCTCTGAGGCGTTATATTTGTTTTATTCGCCCAGTCATTGAATTGCGAGGTGGAATCATTATGCTCTTCAGTCAAACGGTGGCCGAACGCCTTTACATCGGGATTGGATGACGCGGATTGGGCCAGAATGCCGCCATTGATTTCAGCCTGATTCACGGCCAGGACGATACCAACGATTTCCGCATCACTGAGCGCTTTCGTTTCAGCAGCAGCCGCAAAAATCGGGGCTATCATCGCAAGGGTCAACATGAGTAGTTTTTTCATGGAAAACTCCTATTTTCAATTTCGGGATTATTGAATTACTTTGAGAGCGATTAATAGCCGCAATCTAAGCCGGTAAGCGTGCCATGAGCTCCTTAACTGCTGGATTTAGGTTGAAACCCCTTGAACTCAAACCATATCCCCTTCCGTGAAGTCCCGCAGCATTTGGAGGAAGACTCTTACGGTTGGCTGCCAGTCTCCTCTCATGGCCTTCTCTCCGGCGCTGCCGTAGCCTCCGTCGGGTCTTGGGCGCAGGCGCACGAACGGAGGAAGACCATAACGCATTGCCAAGCTATTGGCCCAAAGACGGGCAGTACGACCGTTACCATTGGCAAACGGATGGATGCGCACCCACTCAGCATGAGCCCAGGCGCAAAGGTTGATAACGGCCATCGTGCTATCCGTATCAAGCTCTTTACCGACCGGTATCAGTTCATCAAGTGCCGCTACCGTTTCCCGCAACTTATGCTCAAAGGCTTTCAGCTCACGCTCGACTTCACTGGCGGGAGTACCACGGTAACCGCCGATACCTATTTCGTATTCCTTGATAGGCCCGGATTCGCCCCGGAATTTTCCGACGTACTGCGGGTCGGGCGCATCAAGCCCATGCATCGTGCCACACTGCCACCCACGCGCATCTTCGACTGTCGGGATGTCGCGGCGGCGCGAAGCATCCTTGATCCCGCTCAGCACCTGAGTTAGATTATGAAGTAACTGAGAACTATTTTCCTCCCAATCAGCCATTCAACAACTCGTAGACCTTCGTTTGAGCAGGGCCGAGTTCTTCCATGCGCTGCCCCTCAAGAGGATCTTCCAAGGTAACCTCAGCCTCGGCGAACGCAGCGATCGCTCGCTCGAAATCCGGATCGGATTCGCGATAGGCGCGAAGCTTGGACAGGGTAGCCTCAAGGTCGCCCTCAAGCTCCTTGCTACGCCGCTCAACGTACGTTTTGACAGCGTCGTTTACCAACTGGTTGAGAGGACGCTTAAGGCTTTTGGCCAGCATAGACAAGCGCTCCTGAACATCAGGCTCTATCCGAAAGGTTGTCGCTCTCGGCTTAATGACTGCTTTCTTTGTCATGATTGATCTCCTTCTCATGTTAGGGAATCTCTGAATAAGTCCCACATGGGCGCGACGACGGACTCATTCAGAGATTCCTCTAGATTAGGCCGACGGTAAAATGATGTCAAATTTATATTTTGACGTCACTTGCTGACTATGAGTATGTGGTGGTAGGAACTTGTGGCCGCTTAAAAGCGATAGCCGTATCGCCCGCCCAGGGAGTCCATGCCTTCGTTGGCATCGGCAAGGTTAGCGTTGGAAACGTGATCAAAATATACGGATAACGAACTTCTGGCACCGACGCGATACCCGATTTCGATCGGAATGTGGAACAGAACCCGTGACCCAAGGGCCTTGCGGTCATTGTGCTGCAAATAAAGATCACCGTTGTGGACCGCGCCACCGAAGCCAACACCAAAAAATATGCCGCTTGCGTGATCGTATTGCCAGCGAATACCCGAATAAAGCTTGGATGTATCCCCGGCGGTACTCACCGAACCTCCCAGAGCGGGACGAATGAACCCGCCCAGAATTTTGTATTGTGGCGAGAAAATCGCTTCCAGATTGAAATCGGCGCCGCTCTCGCGACGGAAGTTGCTCCACAAAACGCCGGTGTCGTGGTGAAGCACCCCGAGCTTGACCTCATGCAGCCACGCTGATGCCTTCCACTCATTTGTGTACCCATGAGGTGAGGCAATACAACCCAGGCTGAAAACCCATGCCTTGATAATTTGAGCGCGCATTATCAAATCCTTCGAATCAAAATCCGGCCGTTGGCAGGACAGAAAGAACGATCAACTACCGGTTTCATATTAAGGGTTTAATCTTTCTCGTGAATCTGCCGCATTAGCTCAAGGAAGTGTGAGGGCTGTACTATGGAGTGGTCAAGCAATTTTAAATCCACGATGGGTGAATCCTTGCGATCCGCCCTGCTCGAGCAGGCAAAGTTTTGTAGATCGGGATTAACGTAATGATCCGACGCCGTTTAGCCAACGAAAACCTCGCCATGGCGAGGCGGAGGTGTAAAGGATTCCAGGAGGGAGCATGAATAATTTATATTGTATTGCCGAATCTTCTCAAACAAAAGCCCGCCGAAGCGGGCCTATTTTGATCTACGGATTGTTTTAGGATTTCTTGCGGCGGCTAAAACCCAGACCTGCCAAACCGAGGCCAAGAAGTGCAAAAGTGGTGGGTTCAGGTACCTCACCGATCTGAGCTGGCGAAAGCGGTGTCTCATTTACAGTGCCAGCCAGGTTCAGGATGAGGCTATAGGCGGTCCGGCTGGATGCCGCGCCGACATCCGCGTCCGACAGGCCTAATGTGTAGCTGGCGTTGAAAATTCCGACTGAGGAGGTATCCATCATGGCCAGCCAATCGTAGCTTGAACCCTGACCCAAGCCGCTGAAGCTACCCAAATCGGTTAATAGCGTGCCAATGTCGCCGCTGCCGGAGATGCTGTCGAGATCGAGGCCGACCCGGTCGGCATTAACCAGATTGAAGAGGCTGAACCCAAGGGTAGCAGCGTCGCCCACATGAAAAACACCGAAGTCGAGGTTCAAGGTTAACATTGTCGAGGAACCATCAAACGATGGGGCGGCATGCAGCAGGTAGTCATAAGTGGCGCCGAAACTGCCCGCCCAGTTGACAGTATATTCCGTAGTCTCCGTTCCGGTAAAAACGCCAGCTGCCTGCGTCGCCTCCAGTACGGGGGCCGTGCGCGTCAGCGTCACATCGCCGGCGCCGATATAACTATCGAGATTGGCGGAAGATACAGCTTGATTCAGGTTGGTAGCGGTAGTGGAACTTGTGGTAGCGCTGCCGGTACAGGCACCCTTAAGCTTATCCGTGCAGGTATCGCTATTGCTGATGGGAGATGCGAAGGACGCATCTATCCCGGCACCCGAGATACTGGCGGTGCTGCTGCCGCTACCGCTTGAGGTAACCGTGCTATTAGCACCCGTCCCACCGCCAGCAGTGGATTTAACCCAGGTGCTTTGTGTCCGGGTCGAGGTGAGATCGAGAGTAGCACCCATCAGCACGCCCTGATTCGAGTTGAACTGACTGATCGCGCTTGTCCCGAGATTGGCACCGTTATTCTTGCTGGCGCTGCCACCTTCGGTATCGGAGACGCTTGCGGAGTTGCTAAAGCCTGCCGGGGTAGTACTAATCAGAAGAGCATTGGCCGACTGCGGCATCAGTGCTAGAGCGCCTAATGCAAGAACGATCTTTTGGTTTAACGTACTGGGTGCGAATCTCATTTCATTTCCTATCTAAAAGTTGTTAAAGAGGCAGTTTTACGGGAATGTTCAAATTATCCGTGTTCGCTGCAATGTCTATTTACGCATCTACCATGCCAGATATATAAGAGCATGATATTGAATTTGTTTTTTTACAAATGGCTTCATCGAATGCTGCAAGAGTAAATTTCTTCGACGCTACCAGTCCAACTTATTGAGCCTTCCCCCACCGAATCAAACTGCTTTAACAAACAACAATTTCATTTTTCCATATTCCAGGCGCATTGCCCATTGGACTGAAGTACAGTATGAAAAAATAAAGTATTCCAAAGAGTTAGCGAAGATGCTGAAGTTCCTGAGAACGGCTCGCCGATCATAAAAAAGCCCGGCTCGCAGGGTCAGTACGGCCGGGCCGGGAGCCCGCTACTAATGGAGAGTAGACACCCGAAATCACATCTTACAGAGTTTGAGCGTATCGCCCATTGAACTGAAGTACTATAAACCCTTCGGCACCGCGATTGACTCCGTCATCCCGGTATACGATACTGCGCGTGCAGCCCATGCATGGAGGGAGTCCGGATGCGTCACCATTTCTTCATAGCCGCGCTCGCCGTGGCAATGGCCCCCGCCGCCCTTGCCAGCAATGGCACTGCGTCCGCGCCCGCCGAAGCCGCCTGCTCGCCCTTCCTAACCACGCCTGTCTTCATGGGCGAAGTGCCTGCTCCTGAAGACGTGCTCGGGTTCCCAATCGGTAGCCAGGAAGTCACGACCGAGCAGTTGAATAACTACCTCGCTGCCGTCGACAATCACAGCGCACGCGTCGTCACCGGAACCGCCGCGACCTCGGTGCAGGGTCGACCGCTGCGTTACGCGATCATCGGCCGCGAGGGAAACGTCACACCGAAGGGTCTCGCCGATATCCGCAAGGCCGCACAAAAGCTGATCGATCCGGACACCACGGTTGAAGCCGCGGAAGCGCTTGCCGCCAGTACACCCGCGATCCTATGGGTGACCGGTAATGTGCACGGCGACGAAGAGAGCGGCGCTGATGCGGCGCTTCGCGTGGTCTATGAGCTTGCCGCCCGGAACGACTGCGTCGTCACCCGCATCCTCGACAACGCAATCGTCGTGGTGTTGCCGACCCAGAATCCGGATGGGCGCGAGGCAGGCACGCGGCGCAACGCCTACGGATTCGATATGAACCGCGACTGGTTCGCGCGAACACAGCCCGAGACCGACGGCAAGCTCGAGCTCCTGCGGCAGTACCCGCCCGTGCTCTACATCGACGCACATGAGTTCAGCGCGAACCACTACTTCTTTCCGCCGAACGCCGACCCCGTTTATCACGAGGTACCCGACCGTGCTTTCAACTGGATCAATGGTATCTACGGCGCATCGATCGCCGCTGAGATGAACCGCCAGAAAATCCCGTTTTTCAATGGCGCCCCATACGATCTCTATGCGGTCGAGTATGGGGATACGGTTCCCACCGTTGGCTTTCATGCCGCGGGTATGACCTTCGAGAAATACAACGGTGACAGTATCGACGCGCGCGTGTACCAGCAGTTCGTGGCCATCTGGACAGCATTATTCACCGGCGCGAGCGAAAAGCAGCGCATCCTCAGGGAGTGGCACAGCTCTTACGCTGAGGCGAAAGCGCAGGGCGCAGCCGGTACGCTCGAGGCGAACGGCATTTATCTTGACGGCAAGGAACTCTTTCAGGAGGTGCCAAACACGCTCGTGCGGCACTACTTTCTCCTGGACGAGCCCGGCCGGACGCGTGAGCTTGCGCAACTGGTGCGGCGCCTCCAGCGCATGGATGTCAAAGTCTGGCGGCTCAGCCAACCTCTCTCCGTTCCCGACTTCCGCGCCTACGGCACCGAGCCGAACGCAATGACGCTGCCTGCCGGCACCTATTGGGTGCCTATGGCGCAGGGCCAGAAGCATTGGATTCAGGCGATGCTCCACGAGGACCCCTACATTCCGGTCAGCGTGAGCTACGATGTCTCGGCATGGAGCAACCCGTTGCTGATGAACCTGTCGGGAGGCTCATCGGGTGCCATTCTCGCGCCTGATGCGGCGCTCGTGCCGCCGGTCGCGGCGCCCGCGCCGCCGGGACCACCCGCCGCGGCGCTTAGACTCGGGCTGTTCGAAATCCCCGGTAGCACCGCAAGCTTCGAATCCGCGGGCGCAATCCGTTATCTGTTCGAGAACGTCTGGGGCGTTCCCTACACTAACGTCGACGCCGGTCAGATCAAGGCGGGTCTGCAAGGCATTGACGTTCTGCTTGTTCCCGACGGCTACGTCAACTACGGTCTTCAGGCCCTCGGTTCGCAGGGCAGGAAAGCGCTTGCCGCGTGGGTAGAGGGAGGAGGCCGGTACGTCGGCTACCTCGGCGGCACCGAGCTTGCCGCCAGTACGGGAGTCTCCACAGTGGTCTTGAAGTCATCTCACACGAGCGCGCCGGGCACGCTCATCCGCGTCAAACTCGACCCGGCAAGCCCGCTTGCGGCCGGCGTCGATCCAACCCCGGAGAGCCCCTCGACCCTGGAGGATCCCCCGACCGCCTGGGTGATGTACGTCAATGATGACCGCATGGCACCGGGGCTCGGCTCGGCCGCCGCCACGTTCCCGGCCGAAGGCGACCCGGCGTTCCATACTTCGGGCCTTGCAATCGGAGTCGATGAGCTCGCCGGCACCGCTGCCATCGTGGATGAGTTCGTCGGCAATGGCCGTGCCATCGTATTCTCCTTCGATCCGAATTTTCGCGCCTGGCCGGACGGCACGCAACGCCTCCTCTGGAATGCGCTGTATGGCCCCAACCCTGCCGCGGCACCGGTTACCCCGGCTATCAAAGCGGAATCAGCGAAAGTGCGGACAGCCGCCGTCGACCGCGCGGACCGGGCCGCCCGGGAGCTGCCCAGGCTGGGGAAAGCAATCCGCGTTGTCGTGCGCCTCGTGGATGCAGATGTGACGCGAACGTTGCTACAACGCTATGGTGCTGAGTTCAAAGAGTTACGAAACCCCGAGCGCACGATTTTTCTGTTGGAAAATCGCAAAGCACTCTCCTGGGAAGATCATCCGTTCGTGATAAATCTGGCCCGCGACCTGAGAGAACAGATCACGCCGATCTCTTTCAGCGCTCCATAGCGCGCTGCCCTGGCACGCTGGGGCGTCAAATTTTATAGGTCGGATTAGCGTAGCGTAATCCGGCAATGCACTCCACATTATTCATACCCCACTCCCTCAAAATCCTTCACATCTCCACCTCGCTACGGTGGATTCTCGCCGGCTAAAAAGCGTCGGATTACGCTACGCTAATCCGACCTACCTCCACTTGAATTGTGTGGTCTTCGGCGTCAGGCCGCTTGATCATGATGCCGAATATATGAGCAAGAGAGCGGCGGAAGCAGCGGATGCCAAGCACACCTACGATATGTCTTCATCATTTCCTCCCAGCCACATGAGATATAAAACGGCAATTACGATGATCGTGACCGGCATGATGACGTATAAGCCCAGCGCATACCCTGCCCCATCGTCGTGATCATGAGGCGGCGGCGTGCTTATTATCTTGTACCCATGACCCAGGCTGACTGCGAGGACAAGAACAAATCCCGCGATGCGGCGCGGCTCCGGATCAGGATGTGGCCAGTCATCCGGTTGAGCCAATGTGCCGCATAGTAGCCGATGAAATAGATCGCGATGTAAAAGATCAACACACCCATAGGGAACGTCCGAATAAGTCCGTGCTTTTACCAGCAGGGGCGCGACGGTGGCTTTGCGGGAGTACTCGGGAGGGCTGCGATTACCAGGGCAAACTGACCCCTATTTGCCCTTCTTATTTTCTGCGTCGATTTTTTTCTCAGGATTTTTGGTATCGGCCTCGCGCTGCTGCCCTGTTTTTTTAGACTTGGATGCTTTTGCCTCATCTGCTTCGATGCGTTTCGCGGCTTTTTCCCAAGGGTATTCCCGAGGTTCTTTCTGCGCAAAAACCTGGGTGGTAAGTAATGCGGAGAATAGGACGAGTAGTATTTTCCTCATGATATATCTGGTTGAATAGTCAGGTTTGAATTTTTGTCAAATAACAGCAATTGTAATTGTAATTGATCGAATGAACGTCTTCATGGATTCGGGGTGGAAAATTACCCAGCTCATAAAACCACTCTCGCAGTGCTACCAAATAATTGATAGCTTTTATCTTATCCAAAGTCTTTCCTCGCTTCAAGCGGTCGTAAAAACGGCAACTCCACCCTCTGGTGAGGCCGAACCGATGTGGACCGTGAGAGAATTCCTGGCGCGTGCCCAGAAAATAACAAGCTGCGAGAATCTCCTCACCCCCATAAAGGTCATAGTTTACATGCTCGAGGTTGTTTGAATACTTGTTTATTCGACAAGAAAATTGTACGATTATTCCCCTGATAAGGAGACAGACCATGACTACCCCCAACTTTTATAACGCAGACCACTTCATACTCTATCTGGAGGGAGGCCCGACAATACTCAAAAACTTTGAAGGCGGCAACGTCAAAGGAGAGATTGAAACCACCGGCACCGGCACCGGTTCCGGAGACCTGCCCAATAAAAACATCTCGGCGTTGAAATTTGAGCCCATAGTGCTCCAGGCTGGCATAACGATGGGAAAAAGCTTGCGCGAATGGATTATGGGAACGCTCGACCAGACGAACGTTCGGAAGAGTGGCTACGTCGTCGCCTGCGACACCAACTGCCAAGCGACGGCGTTCCGGCACTTCAACGACGCGCTTATTACAGAAATCACGGTTCCCAAGCTGGATGTAACCAGCAGGGATAGCGCTTTTTTTGCCATCAAGATTAACCCTGAGGAGATTACCTTTAAAGACGGCGACAAATCGGCGCTTGGGGGGGTGATTAATACCAGGAATAAGCAATGGTTATGTTCAAACTTCCGCATGCGCCTCGGTGATCTGCCCTGTACACGCGTCAGCAGGATCGACGCATTCGCGATCAAGCAAAACGTCATGCTGGAAACAAGTGGCGATTTTCGTGTGTCGGGTAGAGAAGTCACCAAACTTGAGATCCCTAATCTTAAAGTTACGTTTGCGGAGGCGGATATCAAGCCGTGGGCGGCCTGGTTCGACGAATTCGTCATCAAAGGGGGGAACAGCCAGGAGAATGAATTGTCAGGTGTGATTGAGTTCCTGGATACGGACGGCGCGGAAGTGCTGGGCTCGGTCGACCTGCGCCAAGTCGGCATCTTCTCTCTTTCCGTGGAACGGCCTGAGGCGAGAGCAGACAAGATTTCGCACTATGTTGCCGAACTTTACGTCGAAAGGATGGGCATTAATCTCCTCAATGTATGATATTACGGACCTTCCTGTAACGCCTGCAGAGGCATGTTTTCGAATGATTCGCGCCGGCTTTTCACGCCTCATCTGCTTTCACCGTATTTTTCTGATTGATAAGCCCTGCCATCAATGCATTGCCGGTCTCGCCAAAGTGGATGGAATGATGGGAAAAGGGTATTTTGATACCCTCGCGCTCAAATGCAAGCTTGAGGCGCCGACGATATTCACGCCCGACACTCCACTGCTTGATCGGTCTGGTGCGCAAACGTCCCTTGATAACCACAGCGGAATCCTGAAAGCTGTCGACGCCATATATTTCGACATCCTCCATCATCAGTGGGCCAAACGTTTCATCGTTACGCAACTCCGCACCCGCCTTGCGCATGACAACCATGACTTTATCCACGTCTTCCGCGTAAGCCACGCGGATCTCAAACACATACGCTGACCACTCCTGGGTCATATTTGCAAGTGTGGTAATGGTCCCGTTGGGAAACACATGCACGGTCCCCGTCTCATCACGCAGCACGAGGGTGCGAAAGTTGACCCTCTCCACCAAACCGCCGGTTCCATTGACGACAGCCACGTCACCAACCCTGATCTGGTTTTCCAGGATCATGAAAAAACCGGAAATAATATCACGCACCAGATTCTGCGCACCGAAGCCCACAGCGAGGCCGACGACACCTGCACTGGCGAGAATAGGCGCGATCTCGACATTTAACTCTCTCAAAATCACCAGACCGACTATCACCCAGACAATAATCACCACCGCCTGGCGCATCAGCCTGACCAGCGTTTCAATACGCTTGGCGGCCTCAGTCGCCATTTCTCCCTGTTCGCTGGCCCTGCTGATCAACGATCGCTGCATCCGGCTCAGTAACAGCTTAATGACTGACAACAATATCCACGCCGCAAAGCTGATAAGCAGGATTCGCAGTGTGGCAAACATCAGTGTTTGCCAGTTGAATTGATCAAAAAACCGCGCGATTAGATCCATTTATCCCTCCTGATTTATCAGTCTGCTGAATTCCTCCGTACCCTGTGGCTTGAAGCGCGATGAAACCGTTGAATAAGTCCTCCACGGCGAGCGTTGCTGATCGGCGGACCTCACAATAACTTGGCGGCTGCGGCATATACCAGTACCAGTCAAACAGACTCGCACGCTTTCGAAAAAACTCGCGTGCAGGTTGCTCGGATAAGCTGCGGATGAGGAGATAAATTGCATTATCCAACATAAAGACTTGTATCTATGTGCGCTAGTTAACGAAGCCGGAACAAGCTCTTTGATAAACTAAGGACTGTCAAAATTTCAGCAGGAGCATTCCCATGGATAACGATCTTTTTCTGTTCCCGATTACGGGGTGGGAAATAAAAACAGCACCCGTTAACGGATTCCTTTCTGTGCGCTTCCCATTTCTATCTCATGAGCAGCAGAAACTCTCCGAAGCCGACCCCGGCAGGCCCTACGTGATGCACGCGGAGCAAGCCCGCGAGCTGCGGGACGCGCTATCGAGAGCCATCACGCGTATCGAAAATCAGGAGTTCGCTCTGGGCGAATCCTCGGCGGTGCCAGATGGTCTGTTCATCTATTGATGACATAGCCGCTTTTGCGTGGGGCCCCCGAGTGCAGCTCGAAATTTTGAGCCGCATTCCACATTTATTTAGTTCTTCCGGAAGACCATGGCCGTTTACCAGCTCACCTTTTGCTACCCTTATCTGAAAGAGTATGCGGTACGGTGCGGCATATCCGTGATGAGATCGAAACCTTATCCGGCAGCAATTGGCGGATCGTGACATCAGGCGAGCATGTTTGCGCCATTGTGTTTGAGGCGGATGTTGAACCGGGACAGTTGATATGCACCCTTAGGCATTACGGAAGCGACGACTTTCAATTTCTCCTGACGGAAATTGCTGTGGCTTTGTCGGGATATTTGCCTTCCGATGTCTGGGAATGGGTGGATAGCCGCTTTTCACGAACTTTGAAACTTCTCTGAACCGGAATAGCCCGCATAGTTCGCAACGCCCGACAGGCCGCACCGATCGTCATCGCGAGATCGAACCGAACATTCCTTGTCCACGCAGATTCCGCGTCGTTGCGCCTTGCCCTATACCCCAAAAACCGCACACTCCACCCCGCCCAACTACCGGATTTAGGTTAAATGACGTGACGCCCGAAACCCCAACCAACCGGCTCGACCGGCCAGTCGACGAAGCATACGATCACGTACTGGGTCCGCCAGATGCCGAGATCACACTGGTCGAATACGGCAGCTACGCGGACCCCTCCTCCCGCGCCGCCCATGAGCGAGTTGCTGAAATGCGCAATCGCTTCGGCCACCGCTTGCGCTACGTATTCCGCCATCGGCCGCTGCCCGGCAGCGATATCGCTCGCCGCGCCGCGGAGCTGGTGGAATCGTACAGCGACCCGACGCGCTTCTGGCATGTGCATGTCGCGCTGATGACCCATGCCGCCACGCTGACCGAGGATGATCTGAACACTATCGCCGCGGATCAGATCCTCGAAGAGAAAAGCGCGCCTCGGAACGAAGAAGGTGCCCTGGGTGCAAAAGCACGCGTGGATGCGGATGTGGCGAGCGCCGAAGCTAGCGGCGTCACCGTTACGCCGACTTTTTTCATAAACGAGCGCCGCTACGATGGCCCCTGGGACGCGAGCTCGCTTTCCGAGGCAATGTTCGGTTCCCTCGGCCATGTGGTGCACGCGGCCGCGCTGGACTTCGCCAAGTGGGCGCCTTCGACCGGTATTTTGCTGCTGCTAGCCACCACGCTTGCAATCGCGCTGAGTAATTCTGTCTTCGGTCCGGACTTTAATGAATTCTGGGATCAACCCCTGGGGATCACCTTTGGCAGCGCGGCGTTCAATCTCTCGCTGCGGCATTGGATAAATGACGGGCTGCTGGCTATCTTTTTTCTCGTGGTTGGCTTGGAAATCAAACGGGAATTCACGGTCGGCCATCTCGCCAATCGTCAATCCGCGATGCTGCCGGTCGCCGCGGCCATTGGCGGCATGGTGATGCCAGCGCTGGTATATCTGCTACTGGTGCCCGGAGGACCAGAGGGCGCATGGTCACTGGGCTGGGGCGTGCCGATGGCGACGGATACCGCATTTGCGGTCGCATTGATTGCCATGATGGGCAGGCGGGTCCCGATCGAGCTGCGGGTTTTTCTGACGGCGGCCGCCATTGTCGATGACATCGGCGCCATTATTGTCGTGGCGATTTTTTATACCGGCGAGTTACACATCAACTATCTCGCCGGCGCCGCCACTATCACGGTATTGCTCGCGCTGATCAATCGAAGCGGCATCTATCGCGCCTCGCCTTACGTGTTCCTGGGGATCGGCCTGTGGGCTTGCGTGCATGCCAGCGGGATACATGCGACCGTGGCGGGCGTCATTCTCGCGCTCTTTATCCCGAC
>JBKJYB010000207.1:0-2514 GCA_046716045.1 Nitrosospira sp. | reverse complement strand
GCATTGAGGCGCTGTACAGAAAACCAGGCACCAGCAAGAAACACCCCGGCCATGACGTGTATCCCTACCTGTGGCGTCGCCTCACCATCAATCGGGCCAACCAGGTGTGGGCGCTGGACACGACCTACATTCCAATGGCCAAAGGGTACGTCTATCTTACCGCCGTCGTGGATTGGGCCTCGCGAGTATTAGCCACAAAGGTAGCGATCACGCTGGAAGCCTGCCATTCGGTCGATGTGCTGCAAGAAGCATTCAGTCGCCATGGCAAACCGGAGATTGTGAATACCGATCAAGGCAGTCCGTTCACCGCGCATGAGTTCGTGCAAGCCGTCAAGGATCGGGGGTGTAATCTCAGCATGGACGGGCGCGGAGCCTGGAGGGATAATGTGTTCGTTGAGCGCCTGTGGAAATCGGTGAAATACGAGCGGGTGTATTTACATGCGTATGACTCTGGTCACTGAAGCCAGGCGGCCGATCATGCAATACATGGACTGGTACAACCGATCCAGGCCGCATTCGAGCCTGGGCAGGAAAACACCTGATGAAGCTTATGCCGTGATGCTGCCGACGGTTATACTGGCAGCGTGAGAATCAGCAGAGATTCCACTTAAAATATTCAGGTCGCTGTTCAAACAATCGGGACCACTTCTCTTTCGAACCTGCAAGTTCTCGTTCCCATTTAAGCAGCGGGCTGTAGACTGCCCCCTCGCTGCATTGGAAATGGAGTCGTGCCCGTGAGTTGTCATTAAGGGATTTAGGCCATGAAACACGAGAAAGCTAAACCAACTAAGGAAATTATTCCGTTGAACTCGGAAGTCTCAGGCCCGTCGCTTGAGGAGCTTCGACGATCTCATGACATTCTCGAGGCGCTTATCGCGGCACTGCCTCGCCAGACCAAAAAAGAGCTTGTCGATCTGCTGCAAACTCTTGCCCGAAGTGACGAATCTCAAGAAACAATTAGCTCCGTTCATCAAAGAGCCCTGCAGATTGTGTCCGATATTTGCCAACCGAACCCACCCCCAGAGGTTACGGACCCGGAATATGAGCAAGAGATGGAGGAAAGACGACAACGCGATAGGCGGCAGAAATAAAGGTACGGCCCGTTAACACAAATTATTCAAACAACATGTGATTCCGAATCCCACAGTTGACCACTCATTTTTTCAGCTCATTTATTACTCATTTTTCAACTCGGCGCCATGACTCGTAATGACTTGTTGCCCACTTGACCTTCAATTTTTTGGTGGTCGGATTCAAGTTAGATAAATTCAATCGAAATGTGCGAGCGGTTTAGCATTACTTGAATTTCTCATGCAGTACTTCCCCTGATCGGCTTCCCTTGCTGCCCGCAATATCTCAGTTGTTCTTTCTCTATCGGGCAGGCGTACTTCAGTCCAATAGTAAAACCTGGCAATGCGGTTAATATGCTGGAAAATGAGTTCCTCCGCTGATGGACTATTTTGCATAGCCGCTTACTTGAACGGCAAGCAGAAAGAACGTTCAGCCGGGCTTATTCGGTGCGCTACACAAGATTAAATTCTAACAACCTCACAATGGGCAATAACCATGGCTGACACATCAACATTCGACCAGACATATGAGCTGGCAAATATGCTGATTGAGAAATCGACAAAAGAACAGCTCGCCGAATGCGCGCGGTTGCTCGCGTTGAATCTCGCGCACCATCAAAAAGTGCATGGGGAAGTACCGGTGGATCAAACCTTAGCTTTGTTGAGTACGTTCGAACCCAACGAAGAACATCTGAATTTACTCATCGACGGCATGGTAAACCTGATAGGCGTGCTATTGAGTGTTTGCGGCGGACTAGGAGAAGCAAAGCACTAGTTTTATCGGTACTGTTAAAACCTTGATCCCAATCCGGTGCTTGGACAGCATGAAGTGTGGCACACTCGTTATGGAACCGATTGCATCAGCCGCCAAATGTGCGGTCCTGCCTTTTGAACCAGGATAGCGCGTGTTCAAAATGCTGAGGATCGAAATCCGGCCAATATTCATCTCTGACATAAAAATCCGCATAAACTGATTGCACTGGAAGAAAACCGCTCAAGCGGCGGCCACCCCCCCATCGCACAATCAAGTCCAGGCGTGAAACTTCATTTGAACGCAGGGTGCCATTCTTGAGGCCGCCCAGATCCCATTCCCAGCCATAGTTGATGAGAAGGTTTACCTTCATCCCGGTCCCTTGGCGCTGCCTGAATACATCCAGCACCTTGGGGAATTGCGCTGAGGTCTCATCACCGACAACTAACAGCGCCGCTCCCCGGCGCGCAATTTCAAAAGCGAATGCAACAGAGGCATCGGTAAATGCAAGTTTCTGAGAGGAGGGCCGTTTGGTATTATCTTGAGTAAAACAGTAAATGGAAGCTTCGCCAATGCCGCGTTCTTTACATATTTCGTACAAGGATAGTCCCGGGTCAATGCCATGAGCATACCCCTCCTCTTTAGGCAGGCCCTGGTCCATAGCCCAGCGGCGATTTCCGTCTGGAATGAAGC
>JBKJYB010000206.1:0-2833 GCA_046716045.1 Nitrosospira sp. | reverse complement strand
TCCCGGCGGTTCGCTCCAGCTTTGTCCGGGGCGATATTCGATTATTTCGCCGCTGTTAAGCTGCGAACGAACAGTACCTTCAAGCACATAGACAAACACCATGCCTCCATGACGATGGCTGCCGGTTTTGGCTTCGGGTGCCAGGTTCACTACGACTGTTGTCAGCATGGTTCCGGAATCGTCTGGAAGCACCTGCGATGCGACGGGGGTGAGGGTTATACCGGTCGATTTTTCACCAGCCAATGCATCAACTGCATCGGCCATCCACCCCATGATCAGAAGGCCTGTCATGCAAATCCCTGAAAATACTTTAATAGTATTCGATAATGATATGATTGAATTTACTTTCACGTCATCTCCATTGCTTCTGTTTAATCGTATTCTGGTAGAAACTTATTGCTCCAATATAACAACTATTCGTAATAATGCCCAGAAATCTTGGGTGACACGAAAAATCAGTAATGACAAGGATCAGGCTTTGACGCCACCGATGCCGGAAAAACTTGCACGCTATCTATCAATACAAGAAAAATTTACGCAGGCCTCTCGCGCGCCCCGCGATTTTTCCGGCTGCTCTATATGTTTTTTTATAATTATTTTTCAACCGTTTGTTCTTATCATAGGTGGGGTCTAAATAAGGCCAGTATTCGTTCTCGCCAAGCGTGCCATGAACCCAAGTACCGCCACCGCCGCCCCAGGTTTGCGCGTCATCAGACGCATTCAGCAGCCTGAAATACGTGGAAGAAAGCCACCACGCACCGAAGCGTGCTCTCACGAGATCCACATAGCAGCTCAGATAATAAAGTGTCCATGAAGCTGCCCATCCAACAGTTTTACGCATGATTTCTCCTCGGGTGTGGGACCTGCGTTCGGCAGGCTATCCGGGAGTCATCTTACGAGCATGGCTGGTGTTGACAATTGGACTCAGGTACTAAGCCGGTGATCCTCGGTTGATATCGGGTGGCGCGACGATGGCCGTGCACGAACATGTATCGGTTCCCTTTCTACATGGACGGCAGTAACAGGGCAACGGTTGACCTCAAGCCGTAGCGCACCGCGAATATCCGGCATTGTTCTGGTGCCGAGCTAAAAAGCGTGACGGATGAGCGGTCAACTGCCGGATTCGGAATAATGAATTAGAGTAGAGGTTGCCAGCTATACAGCAGAAACTGCGCCTATCTGGCTCGTCATAACTCTCTACTTATCATGAGGTGCCGGCGGTATATTGAAATTCAGCGTGGCACGGTGGCGAAATGCTTCAAATTTTTGCCCTTTAAATTCGCCTGGCTGCCTTTCCAGGTGAATTACCTCCAGAACATACTGACCGGGCCACGGCGTTGTGATGCCGACCCTGCCATTTTCATCAGTGTGGCGCTCCTGCATCCAGAAATTCGGAGCGTAGATCATGAGCTTGGCTTTCGCCAGCGGTGCATTCCGTAAGTAAACAACGAATGCGTTAGGTGATCCATTTTCCGGTAGAATATCCAGCACAAGTTCCGACTTGGGCGTCGAGCGCCGCAGCAGTGGACTGAAGCGGGTATAAAACATCGGCTTCACGACGCCAATCCCGTGTTGGGTCCAATCCTTGACGTCGTAACCGAGTTCCTCGGCGATTACCGGCGACGTGCGGTTTGAGGTCATCCCCAAATCGAAGTGATTCTCCTTCCGGGTCACTTTCAACTCCTGCCGCTTGCCATTCGCATCAAGCAGCCATGCCTGCGGCCCTTTTATCTCATCCAGCCTGCCACCACTTATTTCTTTCTCCTGGTCCTGGTATTCGCCGAAATAAAGGCGCGCATGATTTCTTTCGTCCCGTTCGATCCAGATATAATGCGCGGCTACAGGGAGCGCGGGGAATAACCCCGCCAGCACAAGGGACACACGGATAAGCAGTATTTTAAGCATGGTGTATTTCCTTAAGAAATATGGGATGGCTTCACTTGGAAAAGCGGGCGCAGCAAGGAGGATGATCTGTATCAAAAGTTTATCACCCTGTATCATGTGTTGGGTGCGTTGTTCTAATCCGTTAATCAGCCCTGAAAACCTTATGTAGTGTGGAGATACGGGATTCTGGAGAAAACTTTGAGGGGTTGACCTGCATCATTGCCTGAACTATTACGTAATGTCCACAAGGTTTCGATTTCTGACATTCAACCCCGAGGCACTATTCATCCACCCGACGTACGGCAGGCCTGTGCTGATATCCGGAACGAAGCAGCCACCGGATAGACAGCTCATTTCGACATTAGTCGATGACCGCCCACTTGGATACAGACGAGCATGATTGATAGCGATATATTCTTTTCCATCGTGATAACAGCAGAACGCCAGCTTTTGGTGGAATCCCCGATCGGCCGAACAGTATTCTGAAAATAATATGCATACCGATTGAGAAGTATACGTCAGTAATATGAATACACGCTACCATACGGCAACATACAAACGGCTATATTGTGTAGTGCAAGTTGCTTTTACAATACCAGCATGATCACGCATTGTTTCATTTTATGGCATCCCTATATCGGTATTTCTATCTCCCGCCTCTCCCTGGAAATTTAAGCTTATATATCACTGAAAACCCGAATGACAACGGGAAGCTTAAGCAAATATGAGCTTTGAATCAGAAATCCGCAGTCCGGAAGACCGGATTCACCAAAATCCCACCCGTTTACCCAGGCAGACGCAAAACGCTTATGCGTGGCGCGATGTGCTGGCGAAGTCCGCGCTATTTTTTTTTGGCATCGCTTTATGGAGTAAAGGGCTGAGTTTCTATGCGTATTACCTTCTAATCCTGGCCTGGATTTTGGACGGTAGCCTGGCCAGGTTTGGGGAG
>JBKJYB010000205.1:0-2773 GCA_046716045.1 Nitrosospira sp. | reverse complement strand
ATTCGCTGGCCGAGCTGGCTCTGGATATGCGGACATCGTGGGATCACAGCGCGGATCACCTGTGGGCACAGATGGACCCGGCGCTGTGGGATCTGACGCATAATCCATGGGTTGTCCTGCAGACGGTTTCGCGCGAGAAACTCCAGCGCGATTTCGCCAATCCCGTCTTTTGCAAGGACATCGCCGATCTGGTGCGAGGCAGGCGTGATGCGGCGGAGGCAACCACCTGGTTTCAGCAAGCACATCCGCAATCAACGCTGAAATGTGTTGCCTATTTCTGCATGGAATTCATGCTGAGCGAAGCGCTGCCCATTTATTCCGGCGGGCTGGGCAATGTGGCAGGTGATCAGCTCAAGGCCGCTGGCGAATTAGGTGTTCCGGTTATCGGCGTGGGGTTGCTATACCAGCAGGGCTATTTTCGCCAGGTAATCGACAAGGATGGTGCCCAGCAAGCGCTCTTCCCGTATAACGATCCGGGTCAGTTGCCCATCACGCCGTTGCGCCGCCCGAATGGGGAGTGGTTGCGGCTGGAGTTCAAGCTGCCCGGTTATTCGGTCTGGTTGCGTACCTGGCAGGTTCAGGTGGGTAGCGTAAAGCTGTATCTGCTGGACAGTAATGACGCGGCAAACTACCCCGCTCACCGGGGCATTACGAGCGAGCTTTACGGCGGGGGATCGGAATTGCGCCTCAAGCAGGAATTGCTGCTCGGGCTCGGTGGCTGGCGGTTGCTCGCCGAGCTTGGCATCAGGCCGGAAGTCTGCCACTCGAATGAAGGCCACGCCGCCTTTGCGGTACTGGAGCGCGCCCGGAGCTGCATGGAGGAAACCGGGCATGGTTTCGAGGCCGCATTATCCATCACGCGCGTAGGTAATCTTTTCACTACGCACACGGCGGTCACCGCGGGATTTGATCGTTTTGAGCCGTGGCTGATCGAGTAGTATCTGGCTGAATACGCGGAGACGAAGCTTGGCATCACGTGCTACGATTTGCTGGCGCTGGGACGTCAGAATCCAAACGACTCGACGGAGCCTTTCAACATGGCTTATCTGGCAATCCACGGGAGCGGCGCGGTAAATGGCGTGAGCCGTTTACACGGAAAAGTGAGCAGACACCTGTTTGGATCGCTCTTTCCACGTTGGCCGGTGGATGAAGTGCCCGTGGGACACGTGACCAACGGCATACATGTGCCGACCTGGGATTCGCCGGCCGCGGCCAGTTTCTGGACGCAGGCCTGTGGGGAGAATCGCTGGATGGGAACGACCGAAATGCTGGAGCAGAAGGTTCTCTGTGTATCCGACGTCGATCTCTGGCAATTCCGTAGTACCGTGAGCAAGTCGTTAGTCGAGTTTGTGCGCCAGCGATTCTCCCGGCAGTTAGCTGTGTCGGGGGCGCCGCCAGATGCGGTTGAGGCCGCGAAGCGCCTGCTTGATCCTGACGCCCTGACCCTGGGTTTTGCGCGCCGTTTCGCTACCTATAAGAGACCGGATCTGCTGCTGCATGATCCCGGGCGGCTGCTGCGCCTGTTGAATGATCCACAGCGTCCGGTGCAGCTCATCATGGCAGGCAAGGCTCATCCGGCGGACGAAGCCGGCAAAGCCCTGATTCAAGAGTGGATGCGTTTCATTTGTCGCGCGGGCGCGCACGTGCCCGTAATCTTCCTGAGCGACTATGACATGCAGTTGACCCAGCAACTGGTGCAGGGGGTGGATGTCTGGCTCAATACGCCGCGGCGGCCATGGGAGGCGAGTGGAACCAGCGGAATGAAAGTGCTCGCCAATGGTGGCATCAACCTGTCGGTGCTTGATGGGTGGTGGGCGGAAGCCTATACGCCGGAGGTGGGGTGGGCGTTGGGCGACGGCAAGGAGCATGGGGACGATCCCGCCTGGGATGCTGTTGAAGCCGAGAGCCTTTACGATCTACTGGAACACGAGGTGATTCCTGAATTTTATACCCGCGACAAACAAGATATTCCAACCGGCTGGGTCAAGCGCATGCGCAACAGCATGGCGCAGTTGACGCCTCGCTTTTCCACTAACCGCGTGGTGCGGGAATATACAGAGTGTCACTATCTCCCGGCTGCGGCCGCTTACCTTGAGCGGAGCGCCGATAAAGGCGCGCTCGGCGCGCAGGTGTCTGATTGGCGGCATGCGCTGGCGCAAAAATGGTCCACTTTGCGTTTCGGCGAAATGACGGTTGAAACGGACGGCGGGCAGCATGTATTTTTGGTTCATGTGTATCTCAACGATCTCGACCCGGCGGTAGTGCGGGTCGAGCTGTATGCTGACGGAATTCTGGGGAACTCTCCCGTACGCCAGGAGATGACGCCTTTACATCAACTCGTCGCCGCGGCTACCGGCTATGGCTATCATGCGCACGTACCCGCGGATCGCCCGGCGTCAGACTATACAGTCCGGCTTATACCCCGCCACGCTGGCGCCAGCGTTCCTCTGGAAGCACCTCAGATTCTATGGCAGCGGTGACATGGCGTTAACCTGACCTATGGTCGATGCTGAGAATGGGTCCGCTAGCGCACAGAGCAGCGGGAATCAGCCGTATAATCCCAAATCCGGCAGTTGACCGCTCATTTTCAGTTTAGCGCCATGATCGACAAAGACTTTTTGCGCTACTTGATCTTCACCTTTTTGGTGAGTTCAGTTCTGCTGATACCTGGCACGAGTTATGCTCTGGACTGCCCAGGCATTCCCGAGCAGACACAAAAGGATTCGCAAGTCGAAGTCCGGGCCGCCGTGGACAGGATCGGTTCCGCCAAGGG
>JBKJYB010000204.1:0-2888 GCA_046716045.1 Nitrosospira sp. | reverse complement strand
TACCTGCCTTCTCTGCCAAATTCAGTAAACTCTCGTTAATTTCGTCTAACGTCAAAGATCCGTAGACTTCTGGCTCGCGCATCCCTAAAAGATTCAGATTAGGTCCATGGAGGACCAAAATATTTTTGGCGCTGGATATTTCGATTTTCATATTGCAAGTTTGCCGTAACCTTTGAAAAAAGTCCAGATGTTGTAAGATGATCGACGAAAATGAGGGAAAATATCTATACTTGTGCGTACCAAAAAAAGTTTTTACAAAAAGCCGATTCCCCCATCTCTAACACGGGATTAGCGCTCCACTGCCTTGCGTTGTGCTTTCCTCCCTGCCTTCTGAATAAAGCGAGGTGATAAATTTACTTACGAGGCGAAAGGAAATACGCTTCTTCTTGAAAATACCGCGTGAGCGATACATCTGCAAATTGCAGGCGGGGTTGGTAGGCTAACTTCCGCTCCCCTTTTGCTTTCATGCGGTTCATGTATTGGAATTTGCACGTGACTAATTTGCCCGCTGTTTCCCAAACCTCTATAATCGTGAGGTCAATTTTTCCCACGAGGCTGTTGTAGCTCAGTTGGTAGAGCAACTGATTCGTAATCAGTAGGTCGGAGGTTCGACTCCTCTCAACAGCACCAATTAATCAAGCAGTTACAGATTTCTATCAGAATGGGGATGATAGATGTAGACATAGTGTAGACAGAGAAGAACTATGATCAACTGTTTAATGGCACTACTCTGGCCTGAGTTCCTAGTGACCGAAGTTATCAAGTCCTCATGAGCTTTGACGTTGTGTACCCCCAGCGCGTCGCGGACAGGAAGGATAGTTAGATTGCAGTAAGGAAGATTGAGCTCTTAATCCGTAGATCGAGCGTTCGAGCCGCTCACAACCAATCAAAACAAATACTTATAACTCAGCAAATACTTGTTTATTTTTAATAGTAGCCCTATGGTAGACCGGATAGTCCGGCTGTCTGCTATCCGAGTTGATCTGACAAATAGTGTCAGATGCGAACTGCTAGTTTCGAAACTAGCATCATTGACGTATGACTCAAACCGACACTAAACGGCCGTTTAATTTTCTTCGAAACAGACTTCAACATTGAGTTACGCGTCATTTTCACCGCCCCCTTTTCTTGTTGACGCTTTTCGCTAGTGCGAGGAGCTTCTTCGCCTTTGGGGCATAGATCTCTTGCAGGATGTGTTCAGTGAGCTCGTAGCAATTCATGACGTCATCCATTGTGATTGTTCCCTTGCTATCGCCGGTGCTATGGCTACCAGCGTTTCCGAGCCCTTTGAGGGCGAGGAAAAGGTCCCTGAGGTCGGCGTGCTTTGGAGGTAGAAGTGTGATCCGCTGATGCAGGCTGATGAATCTTCGCTTACCCTTGACGATATTGAAGCGCTTTACCTTGAGCTCCGTGAGCAGTCCTTCAATTGCGATACGTACACTATTAGCTGCGGCGCTTGGTGACGAAAAAAACAAACGGAACGATTCGCGAAGTGGCCCTGAAACAGCCTCGGGGCACTCCTCTGGGATGGTAAGCAACGCGAGATACGGCTCGAAATATTGGGGTCTGAAGAGCTCGTCGTACTCCTCGCTAGATTTCCCGGCCTCATCCTCGTAAACATATGATTTGACGGAGCCTACCCCCGTGCTTGCAACGACTTCTCCGCACTGGTCGTTCGTGCAGACCAAGAGACAGGAATACACATACTCAATCAATCCGGGCTCCCACGCTTCGTGAGAGTGGTCTCGAGAATCTCGTCGCTCATCCTTGTGAAAGGAGTCTTTCTTGATTCGTAGAACACCGTTTTCGCACGTAGGGCACTGCCAGTCTGGCGATTGGTTCAGTAAGAAGGGAAGCTTCAGAGCCTTACGATCCATCGAGGGTTCCTGTGTGACGCATTAGGTGGGGCTAACTAGACGAATAGTTAGCGAGGTAATCGGACAGAAGCCGCAAATCGTCCTAAAGCCTCTGATAAAATATCCTTGCAAACTAATTACTTAGGATGAGCGACTTAAGAGGTCTCATAGGCTCTTGCTGCCAAGCCGCTGCTCGCGGTTGGTTGAGATGACCGTAACCGTATCTGTCCACTTGGCACCCAGAGAATCAGCCGACATGGAGTGAATGTGAAGCGAGTCGAACATGCTCGTCAAAGTGCCGTAAAGGCAAACGTCAGCGGGATCGCTAAGTTTCTTGGCATTGTCCATTTCGACTCCACTGCGCCACTCTTCAATGACCTTCTCCGGCTCGATCATCAAAAAGCTCGAAAGATTAACCAAGTGAAGCTGGGGGCCCTCGCGCCATGCCATCTTCGGCGCCCGCTTTTGGACTTTTTCCAGGTGACTCTTGTTCAGAAAGTCGACATAGCTATCGCGAATGGCGTCGCCGTGAAAGGAGACGCCGGGAAAGACCGCCCAGAAGGGTGCGTACTTTTTTTGGAGATCGACACCGGAGATCTGTTCACACCATCTCGGGAATGTGTCCACTTTTTGCTCTGAACAACCGAACAATACAAAGAGAAAGACTGGCAGGAGCTGTCGTATATGGCGCAATTTCATTTCGTGAGACCTAACTTTGTTATCGGGAGATAGTTTTGCGTCCTGACTCCGATACCTCCCTAACTCGGCGTAGTGGATCGCGTTAAGAGCAGCTTGCTGGCCAGTTTTTCGACAACTTTACTGGATTTTAGCAGTATTAAATATCGTGAAAAGCAGCACTGTGCCGTTTCCCTCGTTGAAGTCCGCGAAGGTCTCGACCACCTGCGCAAGCGAATCCGTTATTTGCACTATAGCATACGGATGGAGAAGGCTTTTTTACAGCCGGGACCCGACCTGGCGCCCCGCGCGCGCAAGCGCCACGGGCGCGCCCGGAATTAACGTCGAGCGTATAAA
>JBKJYB010000203.1:0-3603 GCA_046716045.1 Nitrosospira sp. | reverse complement strand
TGAATACCACTTGCGTCAGATCGTCGATCAGGCCGAAGGCTTCGGCCACGCCGATGAATTGATCGGGGAATACGATGCCGTCGACAGGATGACGCCACCGAACCAGAGTCTCCACGCCCACCACCTCACCGGTGGCTACCGCCACCTTGGGCTGGTAGTAATTGACGAGCTCACCATTGTCGATGGCGGCACGCAACTCGTCCGCACCGTAAGTTTTCTTCGTTATTCCGGGGCCACCCATGGATGGAGGCGTCCACTTCTCCAGCAGTGCGGATAACGTCTCCGGTTTGACGGGCTTTTGCAGGTGCCCAAGTATCTGGATTTTATGTGCCTGTACCAGCTTTTCGGCGGTCTGCAATATGCGCTCGTCCTCGCCGCTTACCAGGATGAGACTGCCGGTATAGTGCCGTCCGACCAGATGCCGCACGAACTCTATTCCATCCATTTCCGGCATGTTGAGATCCAGCAAAATCAGGTTTGGCTGTGAAGCCGTATCCCCTATCCGATCCAAGGCGGCCCGCCCACTATCGCAAAGCGTAACCGAAGTAAACCCCAGATTTGACAGAATGCGGCTCAGCAGCTTGAGCATGAAGGATTCATCGTCAAGCACCAGAATCCTGACTGCGGACCTCTCGACCATAGTATTCTTTTCCTTCGGATCGTTATTCGGAAAAACAGTCGCGCAACCTTGCTGTATGGCGCGCGGCGCAGGTCTTGGCTTGCCTGTGATGCCAGGGAGTGCAACGCGTTAAGCACGGTAAGCGCCTGATTTTACCAGCAACCCGGCTGGGATGGTGTTCTGTGGACAACCTGCTTTGTCAGCCTCGTAGCGAAGGGAATCAGCCATTCGCGTCTTTGCCTCTCTCGCCCATGGGGCATCCCATTCCCGAAGCCGCCACCGGCCGCCGTCACGCCCCCTGCTTGCAAACTCGGAGACTTATTCAGAGCTTCCTTGCAACGAATCGATATACTTATCTACAACAGCCAGTTCCGATTCGAAGCGGGGCAACAGCGCTTTCACCGCCTCGATGTCGCCCGCCTTCCCTGCCACCTCCATCTCGGCGCATAGGTCGCCCAGCACCAGCGCGCCGACCGAACGAGCCGATGACTTGAGCTTGTGGGCCGTCGCGCCGGCCGTCACCGCCTCTCCCGCCTGCGAGGCGGCGCGCAAATCCGCCGCTATTCGGGCCGAACTGGCACGAAAGTCCCGCAAAAATTCGTTGATTACTGCCGGGTCGTTCCCCACAAGCGCTTCGAGGACACCCACATCCATTGATCTTTGCGCGGTCGCTGGCGCGGCGGGGGTAGCGATCACCGCAGGCGCCCGAGTACCCGATTTTAGAATTGGCAACCATTTATGCAATACCGCTTTCAAGTGGGCAAGCTGCACAGGCTTGCTCAGATAGTCATCCATGCCAACGGCGCGGCAGTGCTCAGCCTCGCCCTTGAGGGCGTTGGCGGTAAAAGCGATAATGGGTGCCCGCGCCTTCCCTTGTTCGGCTAAACGGATAGCCGCAGTCAACTGGTAGCCGTCCATTTCCGGCATATGCAGGTCGGTGAGCAGCAGGGCGTAGTTGCCGCTCTCCCAGCGTTTCAGCGCTTCTCGGCCATCACCGGCAATATCTGCGGCGTAGCCTAGCAGAGAGAGTTGCTGACGAATCACTTTCTGGTTGATTTCATTGTCTTCAGCCACCAGGATCAGCGTGCCTTCAAGCAGCGCCTTCTCACGCGATGGCGCAACAATCGCTTCGATCTTGGCAGGCTGTGCTTCCTCCACCTCAAGCATCCGCCCTGCCGCAATAGCCACCGCCCGAAGAAAGGCGTCGCGGTGCATGACGTCCCCGTCCAGCGTGACGGTATCCACCGCTTCGGAGCGCTCATGACGGCGCCGCCCACGCCTGATCACAACGAAGCGGGGCTCAATGTCGGGCTGATGATGTCCATGCTCAAGAACCACAAAGTGCGGATCGAGATCAGGCCGGGCATGGCAGGCGACGCGCAATTCTTCGATGGGTGGCGCATCATGCCCCGCGTCGATGATAAGCAACCATAAACCAGGCGGCAGTGTGTCGATTCGTTTCCGGGCTGCCGCCAGATCCGGCACGCGTTCAACGGTTGCACCGCTGTGCCTCAGATATACAGCCAGATCGTCGCTCAGTCCCTTCTCGTCGCCCAGTACCAGACAGGAAACGCCGGTCAGATCCACAACTTTGGCACTGACGGGTTTGGCTGGCAGTGGCACGAAGGATAAACGCACGGTGAAAGTGGAGCCCTTGCCCAGTGCACTTTGCACCGTGATTTCCCCCCCCATCAATTCCACCAGATGATGGGAGATCGCCAACCCCAATCCGGTGCCGCCAAATCGGCGCGTAGTGGAGGCATCACCCTGAGTGAACGAGGTGAAGAGCCGCCCCTGAGTCTCCTCAGTCATGCCAATGCCATTGTCACATATCTGAAACTCCACCGTTACCTGATCCAGGCTGTGCCCGGCCAGCAGTGCGCGTACCGACACCCGGCCTGGCTCCTGCTGCCCGCTGGAAAACTTAATGGCGTTGTTGGCGAGGTTAACCAGGACTTGACGCAAGCGCAGGGCATCGCCAAGAACTTCATCGGGAATTGCCGGATCAAGGAATAAGGTGAGTTCCACTCCTTTTCTCGAAGCCAGGCTTTCGAGCATGTTGCAAGCCTTCTCCACCACATTCACCACCGACATGGGCGCCTGTTCGATTTCCAGCCGGCCCGCCTCAATCTTGGAAAAATCGAGAATATCATCGATAATCTCCAGCAGGGCAAAAGCCGATTCGCGGATGAGATCGACCATCTCCATCTGATAGCCGTTGAGGCTGGTTTGCTGCAATACATCCGCCATGCCGATTACCCCATTCATTGGGGTACGTATTTCGTGGCTCATGGCTGCAAGAAAAATCGATTTTGCCTGGTTGGCCTGCTCGGCATCAAGCCGGGCCTGCTGCAGGTCCTTCAAGATGCGCATCCTTTCGCTGATGTTAATGCCGGAAGGTATCAATTTGACGATCCGGCCATTGGTGTCACGGACTGGCACGAGCATAAAATCGATTGTCATGAGACCGCCGTCGGCGATGCGTATCTCGAGGTCATGGCGCACTATCTCGCCGCCCAGAGCCCGTTCGATGTCCTTGCGAGTTTGTGCCTGCACTTCCGGTTTATAAGAGAACCACCAGGTCTCATCGAGCCTCTTGCCGATGACGTCCTGGCTCTCCAGACCGCCCACCTCCAGCGCGGTGCGGTTGATCTCGACCAGCACCCCATCGGGCGTCATCTCCCCGACAAACGCCGCCGTGTTATCCACTATGGCACGCAGACGTTGCTCGCTTCCACGCAAAGCCTGCTCCACCTGCTTGCGTTCGTGGATGTCGCGCAGAATACCGGTGAAATAGCGTTTGCCCCCAACGAAATATTCGCTGACCGCAACATACAGATCAACAGGCTCACCATTTTTGTGCCGCCCTACGACTTCACGGCCCATGCCGATGTTGTGCAGCCCCTCGACTTCAAGTGTGAGAATGTGATCGAATTCGCAACGGCCCAGTCCGGTTCGGTAATATCTGTCGATATAGCCGTCAT
>JBKJYB010000202.1:0-7276 GCA_046716045.1 Nitrosospira sp. | reverse complement strand
GTGTAACCCGTATCGCACGGATAAAGTAAATTGGCTTTCTTCCTTAGCTGCGTCTATTCGTGATTAATCCGAGAGTAGGATTCCATGATCCTAAATCCGGCAGTTGACTGCTTATTTTTTCAATTTAACGCTATGATCGACAAACATTATTTTCGCCACTTGACCTTTGCCTTTACGGTGGGGTCGCTACAGGGCGGATTGCACGGTTTTTGCGGCACATGGCTGCATTGCAACTCCTTGGAATGGAATGACCATTCCGCGTCGTTGCGCCTTGCCCCGCACCCCAAAAACCGCACACTCCACCCCGTCCAACTGCCGGATTTAAGATGATCAATTTTGAAATCGACGGAAAACAGGTGTCTGTGCCCAAGAATGGCACCGTCATGGACGGCGCCAACCAGCTGGGTATATACATTCCGCATTTCTGTTATCACAAGAAACTTTCCATCGCGGCCAATTGCCGCATGTGCCTGGTACAAGTGGAGAAGGCACCCAAGCCTTTGCCCGCCTGCGCCACCCCCGCCATGGAAGGCATGAAGGTGTTTACTCACTCCGGGCAGGCGGTAACGGCACAAAAAGGCGTGATGGAATTTCTGCTTATCAATCATCCGCTGGATTGCCCCATTTGCGACCAGGGCGGTGAATGCCAGTTGCAGGACCTTGCGGTGGGCTATGGAGCGAGCGCATCACGTTATACGGAAGCCAAGCGGGTGGTGGCGAACAAGAATCTGGGTTCGCTGATTTCCACCGATATGACTCGCTGTATCCATTGCACCCGTTGTGTGCGCTTTGGCCAGGAAATTGGCGGCATCATGGAGCTGGGTCTGGCGGGCCGCGGCGAACATGCTGAAATCCTGTCGTTTATTGGCAGCACGGTGGACTCGGAATTGTCCGGCAATATGATCGATCTCTGTCCGGTCGGTGCACTCGTCAGCAAGCCATTCCGCTATTCGGCCCGCACCTGGGAATTGTCGCGTCGGAGATCCGTGAGTCCGCATTGCGGTCTTGGTTCCAATCTGGTGGTTCAGGTGAAGCAGAATCGTGTAATGCGTGTGTTGCCACGTGAGAATGAGGAAATCAACGAGTGCTGGCTGTCGGATAAGGATCGTTTTTCCTACGAGGGGTTAAACTCGGACGAACGCCTGAGTACACCGATGATAAAGCGCAATGGCGAGTGGCAGGAATGCGACTGGCAAGCCGCGCTGTAATTCGTTGCAAATGGATTGAAAGCCGTAAAAGAAAACCACGGGGCATCGAGTATCGGCGCATTGGCTTCTCCTCACAGTACGCTTGAAGAACTCTATCTGCTACAAAAACTGGTGCGAGGATTGGGTAGCGGAAATGTGGACCATCGCCTGCGTCAATCCGATTTTCGTGCGGATAAACATTTGCAGGGCGTGCCGTGGCTCGGGATGAGTATCGCCGATATTTCCCGCTTGAAGGCCGCGCTGGTTATTGGCAGCACGTTGCGCAAGGATCATCCTCTTATTGCGCAGCGTTTGCGTCAGGCGGTAAAGCAGGGTGCTCAATTGAATCTGGTCAATCCGGTAGATGACGATCTGCTTACCAAAATAGCGAATCGCGCCATCGTCGCGCCCGCCGCAATGGCGGCGATGCTGGCACAAGTCTTGAAAGCCGCGGCTGAATTGAAAGGGGTTGAAATTCCTGATGGAGCAAAAGATGCGCCAAGTTCCATCAACGTGACAGATACCGCGCGGGCAATGGCGGCCAGCCTCATTAATAATAAACCCGCCGCCGTTTTCCTCGGTAATATGGCGCAACATCATCCGCAATATGCGGATATTCATGTGCTGGCACAGCATATCGCGCAAATTGTGGAAGCAGAGTTCGGTATATTGGGTGAGGCTGCCAATAGCGTCGGCGCCTATATTGCCGGCGCAATTCCTGACGATGAGGGTTTGAGTGCGGCCGCCAGTGATTCCGGTCAGCCGCGACCGGGAAACATGAACGCTTCGCAAATGCTCGGGACGAGTGCGGCTGCGCATCCTTCGCAACCGTGCCGGGCTTACGTGCTGATGAATCTGGAACCGGAGCTGGACAGCTACAATCCACGGCAGACGATGGAAGCGCTGGACGCGGCGGAGCTGGTGGTGGTGATGAATGCGTACAAGAGTCAAGCCGTTCTTGCGGGGGATTACGCTGACGTATTGCTGCCGATTGCGCCATTCACCGAAACGTCCGGCACTTTTATCAATACCGAGGGTCGTGTGCAAAGTTTCAATGGCGTGGTCGCGCCCCTCGGCGACACGCGCCCGGCATGGAAAGTTTTGCGGGTATTGGGCAATATGCTGGAGCTTGATGGCTTTGACTACGACACGCCGGAGCAGGTGCGTGCGGGGATTCTTCCGGCCGGCGGTGATGTCGGTGCTCGTCTGAATAACAATCTGAGAAATTTCTCCGTAGGTGATATTGGGCTGATGAGTGAGTCGATGAGCAGCGGAATTCAGCGCATCGGCGAAGTCCCGATCCACCAGGCCGACCCCATTGTGCGCCGCGCCGAGTCGCTGCAGCGCACACGGGATGCCGCCGCACCGCTGGCATGGATGTCAGGGGATTTAATGGACACGCTGGGCATAAGTTCGGGTGACAACGTAAGGTTGAAACAGGGGGAGGGCGAAGTGCAACTGCCGGCAGCCCGGGACGATAAGCTGCCTTCCAATTGTGTGCGTGTGGCTTCCGCACATCCCCGGACCGCGGCATTGGGTGAAATGTTCGGTGAAATTCTGGTAGAACGATTGTGATGGAAGAAATCAGAGTGATTTGATGGAATACGCACAACAATTATTCGGGGACTTTTTTGGTTCCGAGTGGGGTCCCGCTCTTTTCGTTCTGACCAAGAACGCGCTGTTGATTGTCGCCATCATATTGCCATTGATGCTTGCTGTGGCCTATCTCACATTTGCGGAACGCAAGATTATTGCCTTCATGCAGATGCGTGTCGGACCCAATCGAGTGACTTTCTTCGGTATTCCCTGGCTGGGCGGCTGGGCGCAGCCCATCGCGGATGCGGTCAAGGCCGTGATGAAAGAAATCATCATTCCCAGTGGTGCGAATAAATTTTTGTTTGTGCTGGCCCCGGTGCTGACCTTCGCGCCAGCTCTGGCGGCGTGGGCGGTGGTGCCGTTTTCTCCCGAGGTCGTATTGGCCGACGTCAATGCGGGCCTGCTTTATATTCTGGCCATGACTTCCATGGGGGTCTATGGGGTTATCATCGCGGGTTGGGCCTCCAATTCCAAGTATGCTTTCCTCGGCGCGATGCGGTCCGCCGCGCAGGTGGTTTCTTACGAGCTGGCGATGGGTTTTGCATTGGTATGCGTGCTGATGATGTCGCAGAGTCTGAACCTGAGTGATATTGTCAAAGGTCAGCAGGGTGGCAGTTTTATCAACTGGTATCTCATTCCACTGTTTCCCATGTTTCTGGTGTACTTCATTTCCGGTGTGGCGGAAACCAATCGCGCCCCGTTTGATGTGGCCGAAGGTGAGTCGGAAATTGTCGCCGGATTCCATGTTGAATATTCCGGCATGGCGTTCACGGTATTCTTTCTGGCGGAATACTCCAATATGATCCTGGTGGCAACGCTTGCCAGCATCATTTTTCTGGGAGGGTGGCTACCGCCAGTCGATATCGCACCGTTTACCATGATTCCCGGTTTTATCTGGCTGGTGTTGAAAATAGCATTTTTATTGTTTTGTTTTCTCTGGTTCCGCGCCACCTTTCCACGCTACCGCTATGATCAGATCATGCGTCTTGGCTGGAAGGTGTTCATTCCGATCACGCTTGTCTGGATAGTGCTAGTGGGTTTGGTAATGCAATTTCCGCCGTCGCTTCGGAACGCATTTCCACTTAACCTGTGGTTCCACTGAGACAGGAGAAAGCCATGAACCGCATCAAGGATTTTTTCCGTACTTTCCTGTTGTTTGAACTGGTCAAGGGGATGATGCTGACCGGGCGATACATGTTTGCGCGTAAAATTACGGTGCATTTTCCCGAAGAGAAAACGCCGCAATCCCCCCGGTTTCGCGGTCTTCATGCGCTGCGCCGCTACCCCAATGGAGAAGAGCGTTGTATCGCGTGCAAGCTGTGCGAAGCGGTGTGTCCCGCGCTGGCGATCACTATCGAATCCGAGCAGCGCGATGACGGAACCCGCCGTACCACACGGTACGACATCGACCTGACAAAATGCATATTTTGTGGTTTCTGCGAGGAATCCTGTCCGGTGGACTCCATTGTCGAGACCCGAATTCTCGAATACCACGGCGAAAAACGCGGCGATCTGATCTATACCAAGCAAATGTTGCTGGCGGTGGGAGATCGATATGAGGACCAGATAGCAAAAGACAGGGCGGCGGATGCGGGCTACCGATGAATTGGAAAATGAGGGGATTCGCCGGCTAAATTGTCAAATAAGGCTACGCTAACTCGACCTACAGAGCTTCGAATTTATAAAAATGCCTACATGAGTTTTCAAGATATAACTTTTTATTTTTTTTCGGCAGTGCTGGTGCTATCCGCACTGGGTGTCATCACGGCTCGTAACCCGGTGCATTCGGCATTGCTGCTGGTACTGGCTTTTTTTACGTCCGCCGGATTGTGGTTGCTGCTAGAGGCGGAGTTTCTCGCGATTACCCTGGTGCTGGTGTATGTCGGGGCAGTGATGGTGCTGTTCCTGTTTGTGGTCATGATGCTTGATATCAACCTCGATCATCTACGTGAGGGATTCTGGAAATGGTTTCCAGTTGGCGGGTTCCTGGCGCTGGTGATGGCGGCCCAAATGGCGATGGTGCTGATGGGCGAGCAGTTTGGTATTGATGAAATGCCGGCGCCGCCTTCGCGCGCCGCCGATTACAGCAATACCAAGGAATTGGGCCGTTTGATTTACACCGAATACGTTTATGCATTCGAATTGGCGGCCGTGCTTTTGCTGGTGGCGATAGTGGCCGCCATAGCCCTGACTTTGCGCCGCCGTACCGGTTCCAGGGGTCTTGACGTGGCGAAGCAGGTGGCGGTGAAGCGTGAAGACCGGGTGCGGATGGTGTCGATGCCATCCGAGAAGAAAGAGTAAAGCCGGAGAAGAAAGAATAAAAAGCAGTTGTATGACGTTGTTTTGATGTTGTCCTGAAAAGGGGTCGTTCGCTTGGTTTCGTTATCCCATTACCTTGTCCTTGGTGCGATTCTGTTCGCCATCAGTGTTGTCGGTATTTTCCTCAACAGGAAAAATGTAATCATCCTGTTGATGGCAATCGAGCTGATGCTCCTGGCGGTAAACATGAATTTCGTAGCATTCTCGCATTATCTGCAAGATGTGTCGGGGCAGATTTTCGTGTTTTTCATTCTTACCGTGGCCGCGGCGGAATCCGCCATTGGGCTGGCGATATTGGTAGTGCTGTTTCGCAACCTGCACACTATCAATGTGGATGATCTGGACAAACTCAAGGGGTAATTTTACGGTCCGGATCAGGTCCGGGATCAGAGACCGGCGGCCCCAAAAACAAGAAGATGAATTTTTATGACTGAGATGCAAAAACTTTACCTGCTGGTCCCGCTGGCTCCGTTGGCGGGGGCGCTTATCGCCGGACTGTTTGGCCGAATGATCGGGCCAGCCTGGAGTCATCGCACCACCATTGCGCTGATGATGGTGTGCGTGGTCGCGTCCATCACCGTTTTTATGGATGTATTGAAAGGAAACATCTATAACGGCAGCGTTTATACCTGGATGATTTCTGGCGATACGCGTTTCGAGGTTGGATTTCTGATCGATCAACTCTCGGCCATGATGATGGTCGTGGTGAGCGGCGTGTCGTTAATGGTGCATATATACACTATCGGCTATATGCATGGAGATCCCGGCTATCAGCGTTTTTTCAGCTATATCTCGCTCTTCACCTTCTCGATGCTGATGCTGGTGATGTCGAATAATTTTCTCCAGCTTTTCTTTGGCTGGGAGGCGGTGGGGCTGGTTTCTTATCTGCTGATTGGTTTCTGGTACACCCGTCCCACTGCGATTTATGCCAACTTGAAAGCTTTTCTGGTCAATCGTGTCGGCGATTTTGGTTTTATCCTCGGTATCGGCCTGGTACTGACGTATTTCGGCACGCTGGATTATGCGGCGGTATTTTCCCAGGCGCCGCAACTCATGACGCAGACAATTGAAGTCATTCCCGATTCGCCGTGGGCGCTATTGTCAGTGGTCTGTATTTTGCTGTTTGTCGGCGCGATGGGTAAATCCGCACAGTTCCCGCTACACGTATGGCTACCGGATTCGATGGAAGGTCCAACACCTATTTCCGCGCTGATTCATGCTGCCACGATGGTAACCGCGGGTATTTTCATGGTGGCGCGCATGTCGCCATTATTTGAGTTAACCGAGACGGCGCTATCGTTCATCCTGGTCATCGGTGGTATCACCACGCTATTCATGGCCCTGGTGGCAATTGTGCAGAACGACATCAAGCGTGTGGTGGCTTATTCTACCTTGTCGCAACTGGGTTACATGACTGTGGCGCTGGGCGCGTCGGCTTATTCAGCGGGGGTTTTTCACCTCATGACCCACGCCTTTTTCAAGGCGGTACTATTTTTGGGCGCGGGTTCCGTGATCATCGCCATGCATCATGAGCAGGACATGCGGAAAATGGGCGGGCTCAAGAAATACATGCCCATTACCTACTGGACGATGTTTATCGCCGCAGTGGCAAGCGCGGGCGTGCCGGGTTTCTCCGGATTCTTTTCCAAGGATGCCATCATTGAGGCCGTTCATTTTGCAACCATTCCAGGCGCCGGTTTTGCCTATTTCTGTGCGGTAACCACCGTGTTCGTCACCGCGTTCTACACTTTCCGCCTAGTGTTCATGACTTTCCATGGCGAGCCGCGCATGGACCATCACACCGAAGAACATCTTCATGAATCACCCTGGGTGGTGACGCTGCCACTCGTCCTCCTGGCAATACCCTCCATCGGTGCGGGCTGGCTGATCGGGCCGATGCTGTTTGGAGACTATTTCGGCAGTGCCATACAAATCCTGCCTCAGCATGAAGCCATCGCGAAAATGTCGGCGGAATTTCATGGCATATGGGGAATGATGACTCACGCCGTCACGACCCTGCCATTCTGGTTTTCGGCTGGCGGCATTTTCACCGCCTGGTATCTGTATAGGGTAAATACCGATTTGCCGGGGAAAATAAGCCGGGCCGCCGGGCCGCTCTATACCTTGCTCGACCGTAAGTATTTTATTGACGAATTCTATTCCTGGCTATTCGC
>JBKJYB010000201.1:0-3613 GCA_046716045.1 Nitrosospira sp. | reverse complement strand
GCTTCGAACAGCCGGGACAGGAAGGGGTGCAATAAAACCACACCGGCGTTCCCGATATAAATACCCTCGATTGCATCTGAATGTTCGCTTGTGCGCAGCGTAGCTTGCGATGCAGAGGAATCTCGCTGCGCCGGTTCAATTTCAGTCTGGATGTTTGGAACTTTAATATCAGTTTGGATGTTTGGAACCTTACTAATAACACTTGGCCATTGACGCTCCAGCAAATTTGCCAGCTCGGTATGTCGCTCGGTAGCAGACAGCGTTTTCCAGGTTTCGCTGACAAGATATGTTGGCGCGATCGCGCTGCCCCCTGCGAGATTTGAAAAGGCCGTCTCCCATAGGTGCTGCTCAAAACGTGTTGTATCAACAAGTGGCGTATCAGGGCTGCGCAGCGCTTTTAAAACCCCGTCCAGTATTTTTTTGCCTTCTGACGAAAGCAGAGAAAGCAGAGTTTCAAGAAATATGGGAGAAAACTGGCGAATCAATCGTCTCGTGGCAATCGGAGAAGCCAGTGTTCGAAGAGCAGCCTCATTTATTGCGGCGGCACCGGGTTTTTCCGGCTTCTGCCAGGATTCGAGCATGACCTGTTCCAGATTAGCACCGGCAGGCAGTCGAAACCACCAAGGTAAATTGCCGGTTTTTAAAAAATAGATGAATACTTCATTTATAGACTGCTGTTGTGTTTTATGCTGTACGTTTCCAAGGTCTTCGGAAATCCTGGTTGCGGATGATTTGCGCGGGAGGATTTGTTCAATTTGTTCCCGCAACGATTTTTCAACTGCCTGTGCCACCGATTCGGCCAAGTCGTGTTCCAACCGGTCGAGGGTCAAGGTACCGGCATCTATTTCCAATCGTTCGACACACAAATGATATCCATCCGGCGGGGCGCAACGCTCCAATGCCTGCTCAATGGCAGGCATCAGTCCATGTAGACATAACCCCGGCAGACTGCGCTGCAAAGCCAGCCCATCGGACTCCGTACCGTTCAACTCGACATGGAGGTATTGCTGCCGGATGATGTGGATCATTGTTCAATAATTTTCTGGGCAAAGCCGAAGCACCCTTTTTGCGTAATAACGGTGAGCCTGACCGGACCTTCCGGTTTTTGTAACTGTGCGTCCACTGGATTGCCCTCATAGAAGGGTTCCGTCGGTTGGGCAACGAAGACGTCCCAGACCGAGGCGGCAATTTCACCCGCGGGTGTGTTACGCACTTCACCTTTAAACAAGAATCTATTATTACCAAGCGGCTCGATAGTGAATTCAGGCTTGGGATCGGGACCTTCACAGAGCTTCTTGTAATCACTGCCGCTGCATTGATTGCGCTCGCTGCAGTCGAAAGCCGGCACTCGCGTTTCTTTGTTATTTAATCGCCTGTTTATGAATATAGCGCCATTGAACGGAGCGCCAATCACGGCTGGTTCATTGGTATAACGCACCGTGAGACTAAAGGCCGGAGTTGGCTTGGAGAACGAGAAATTAAATTCGAGATTGAACGTCTCGCACACAAAATGCTCTATCCAAAGGATGCCAAATGGGTCAGTTGCAACAGGTGCATAAGTAATCACCAGACGATTATTCCCCAGTTCCGCACCAAATGTTTCTACTAATGCCTGGTTAATAGCGCCATTTAATTTTTTAACAGCATCACCAATGGCATTTTGGAATTCATCGTTGAGTTCCGCGGTCGGGATTCGCAATAAAGCATCCGCATCGGGCATCACAATATCTTTACCGTTGAACCGGAAACTGACGGTGCCGTCTCGCCTGTAACTCTGGTAAGTTGCGTCTTCCAGAGGCGGCTGAACCCATAAACGATACGCACAGCGCCGCGATTGACCGCCACAGGGCAGATTGCAGGGCTCTTGGACTGTACGCTGGAATTCCTTGGATACTTTACAGCCGGCACTATCGGTAATTACCACACTAAGTATTTCGCCACTTTTCACTGGCGCACTGGTGAAGGTGCCACCCGTGACTGTGCCTGATCCGGCTTGATATGGAGCCCTGCCGCCTGAGATATCAAAACTGACCTGGTAAGTCTGTGCCGGAATATTGTCGATGTACTTTTCTGTTCCAATGGTCAATCGCGCCGGTACGATAAGCGATTTCTGCGTAGACTCCGCACCCATGCTGTCGCGTATTACCAGCGTATAAGTGCCCGTTGCCAGTACGAGATTTCCCGTGAGCGGCAGGAATGGCTGCGCATCAAGTTGATAGGTAAATGGTGCTATGCCACCCTGTGGGGTGACGGTAATTTCGGCCGTGCCGTTGTCATTGGTACAACCGATTTGCACAGCAAGGCCAAGCGGTGGCGCAGGCAAAACATACTGGATTGGCGAACAATCCGAACAGCAGAGATAAGGCAGAAAAAAGTCGGCGATCACCGTGCCATCGATCAATTCATCGACCGCCTCGTCAATGATTTTGCCGGCTTCACTGCCACCCGGGACAGGAAGATCGATACCGAAATCCGGCACCTGGCCGGTTAAGGTGCCAAGCAGAAAACGGATATCCGGGTTGGAGGCTAATGTGCGGTTGGCGCTGATCCGGATAAACGCATCCGAAACGGCAATTTTATTGACCTGGCTATTCGCAAGACGATCCACATTCACATTGGGAATAACCGTATTCGCGAAAAAATTCTGGTTGCCGCCAGTGAATGCAAGGTCGGGATTAAACACAAGTTCCGGATCATCATGATAGACGATGATAAAAGTACCGCCCAGCGGAACGCCAGCTTTGTGCTGGATGCCAGGATTGTTGCGCAGAAAGAAACTCAAAAATTGCTTTTGTTTGACCTCGCGGAGGCGGCGCTGGTATTCGATACGAATCGATTGAAAAGCGTCCAAGCGGCAATTGAACAGGATGGCTTCGAGGCGATCGTCTATTTCCTCGGCTCGCAGAATATTAGCGGCGCCTTCCAGTTGATCGAAGCGCGTCTCGCGCCTGGTTTCCAATTCGCGAACCGCTTCTTCCAATTCGCGATACCGGTTGGCGAGATTATCAAAATCCATGTCGACGAGATTTTCTGTCAGAGCTTCGTCCACTTTGACAATACGGAAGATAATGCGGAAAAAAGTGGTGTTTAATATGTCTGATACGAGACCCAGTAACTCATCCGAAAAAATTTGCCGTTTAAATTGACTCTCGAACAGTGCCCCCAGCCGATCGGATTTTACGAGAAAATCAGGTCTGTACCTGATCAAAACCGGAACGATAGACTGCACTGCCGTCTCCGAATCGCCAACCTCTCGGACGGGCAAATCGTAAAAAAATGTCAGCTCTTTGGCCAAAAAACACCGGAATTCTTCCCTCAACGCATCATATAGCGCTTCCAGATCCTGAAACCGGCATTCCTCCTTGCTTAGATCGACAGGCATCTTTTCATCGAATGCCCCTGTGCGCAGCGCAATGATTTCGATGGGCAGTCGGTACCGGCTCTTCAGGGATAAGAGGGTATTCATAACACTTCGATAGTTTTTGCCCAAGTGTCCTTCTATACGCAGGAAATTGTGCGGTTCCAGGTCGTAGCGCAGGGCATTGGTAACGAATACAGGCGCAGCCGGCGTGTATTCGTCGGAACGGTAACTTAAATTTTGATTGGCCCGATT
>JBKJYB010000200.1:0-9175 GCA_046716045.1 Nitrosospira sp. | reverse complement strand
CAAATCCATCGACGCGACGGCCGCACCGGGTTTTGTGATCGAAACAAAAAAAGCGCCGAATGCGACATAATCCGCACCTTCACGCTCGGCCTCGACAGCAAGCTCCAGCCGGTTGTAACAAGAAACCCCGATAATCTTTCCATGCCCCAGCCTGCGCCGTGCTTCGGTTACGGAAGCGTCCTCCTGTCCTACATGCACACCGTCCGCGCCGGCTTCAACGGCAAGATCAAGATCGTCGTTGATGATAAAGGGCGCGCTGAATTTCCGGCAAAGCTGTGCAAGTGAATGTGCCTGCTCCAACCGCAGCGCGGTATGCGCTGTCTTGTTACGGTACTGGATCAGCCGCGCTCCGCCTGTCAGGGCCTGATGCGTCATCGTAACCAGTTTAGAGGTATCGGCCACCTCCGGCGTTATTGCGTATAGTCCCTCAACTTCCGGCCCCGTCATTTCACCTTGTCCCCATCCGCGGTATCCATCTCATCGCGGGCCCAGAATAGCCGGTCGGGCAGATATTGTCCCATTCCCGGACGAAAACCGGCTTTAAGCGACTGCCAGGTATATTCTTGCGCTTCATATACTGCCTCGGTGATGGGCAGGCCATTGGCAAGCGCGGCGGCAATGGCCGAGGCAAGCGTGCAGCCCGATCCATGGTAGGAGCCCGGCAGGCGGTGCCAGGAATCCGACCGGATAACGCCATCGTTTCCGTACAGGTTGTTAACCACCTGTACCGTATTTTCATGGGTTCCCGTGATGAGTACGTATTCGCAGCCCATCTGCAAAAGATGGCCCGCGCATTGACTCAAATTCTGTATGTCATCGTCGTCCTCATCATCATCCTGGGCGAGACGCCGCGCTTCCAGGCTGTTGGGAGTAATGATGGTCGCCTGTGGAAGGAGCAGTTCGCGCATTGCGATGACCATATCTTCGCTGGCGAGTTCGTCGCCGCGGCCCGAGGCGAGCACCGGGTCCAGCACCAGCGGAATGTTGGGATAGTCGGAAATCACTTCGGCGATAGCCGTGATAATCTCAACGCTGCCTAACATTCCGATTTTAAAAACATGCACCGGCATATCTTCCAGAACCGCGCGGGCCTGATCCGCCACCCATTCCGGATCCAGCGCCATGACATCATCCACTCCCGCGGTGTCCTGCACCGTGATGGCGGTGATCACACACAGAGGATGGCAGCCCATGCTGGCAAGAGTGAGAATATCGGCCTGGACACCGGCACCGCCGCTAGCATCGCTGGCAGCGAAAGAAAGTACAATAGGGGGTGGCTGAGACATGTGCTATTACCGTAAAATGGCATTTTAACCCAAAATACTCTCATCATGCCCACTACCGAACCCCACGCTTACCGTTGTTACATGTGCCTCATTTGCGGCTTCATATACGACGAAGCCGAAGGATCGCCGCAAGAAGGCATTCCTCCCGGGACACGATGGGAAGACGTGCCGATGAACTGGACTTGTCCGGAATGCGCCGCGCGCAAAGAGGATTTTGAAATGGTGGAGATTTAAATTGCGCATTCTGCATACCATGCTGCGAGTCGGCGACCTGGAAAAATCCATTGCTTTCTACACTGGCGTGCTGGGGATGAAAGTATTGCGCCGGAGGGATTACCCCGAGGGGAAATTTACCCTTGCGTTTATCGGTTATCAGGATGAAATGGATGGCGCGGTACTGGAATTGACCTACAACTGGGATGTGAAAAAATACGACCTGGGTACCGGTTACGGACATATTGCCATAGAAGTGGACGACGCCTACCAGGCCTGTGAGGAAGTGAAAAAGCGCGGCGGAAAAGTTACGCGGGAAGCGGGACCCATGAAACATGGCGCCACCGTGATTGCATTTGTCGAGGATCCGGACGGTTACAAGATCGAGTTCATACAGAAAAAGACAGTATGAGCGTTCCAAGCAATGGCTTTCTGGATGGCTGAACAATCGAATTATCGAAATAAAGACAGCGACAGTTAAATCCCGCCGCTAATTTTCCAATTTAGCTGGCCGCACGAGCCGCACTTCCCGCTGCGGAAAGGGAATTTCGATACCATGTTTTTGGAATTCCGACCAGATTTCAACGTTCAGGCTGGAACGTAACCGGAGTGCTCCGCCCTCTGGATCCTCTACCCATATAATTAATTCCAGATTGATTCCACTGTCGGCAAACTCCTTGAGGATCACCACGGGTTCCGGATCAGTCAATATTTGTTGCTGTTTCTTCGCGGCGTCCACCATGATGCTCATGGCGGCTTCGATGGGACTTGTGTAACTGATTTGAATCGGCAGAATCAGACGTATCCGGTGGTCCGAGTAGGTCTGGCTGATAACTGTTGAAGTGATGAAGGTGTCGTTGGGGATAAGGGCTTCGGTACCATCGTCGATTTTGAGCACCACATACCGCGTGGTGAGTAAAGTGACTTCACCTTTGCGGTTATCCACCGTCACGATATCGCCGATATGCAGGGAGCGGTCCAGGAGAATGATAAAGCCGCTTATGTAGTTGCTGGCAATTTTCTGCAGGCCCAATCCCAGTCCAACACCGAGCGCGCCGCCAAATACGGACAGAACGGTAATGTCTACCCCGACCATGGACAACGCGATCAGAACGCCCAAAAGAGTCAGCAGGGTGCGGGTAACTTTTGACAGAATCACCCGCTGATTGATATTCATCGCACCGGCTTGCATGATACGGGCTTCAAGCGAACTGGCGAGCCAAAGCGCCAACAGCATGCTGATTGTAAATGCAAGAATTCCCTGCACGATCAGCAGTACTGAAAGGCGTTGCTTGCCAATATGGAAGGAAATATCATCGAGGAGAGCCAAGATTTCCGGCAACAGGCCTGTTACATGGAGCACCAGTCCGATCCACACCGCCCAGCCGATGAACCGCTCCCAGGGACGCAGCCACTCCTGGCTGGAAAAAACCCGCCGCAGCATATAGACGGCCGCACGAATCAGCGCGAGCGCGAATAACAGCGGAACAACGATGTTGAGAAGGTGCGTCGAATACCAGTGACTGAGCGCCCATCTGCCGGGAATAACCAGGGCAAGCGCAAGCAGTGGGAATAAAAGCCGGCTCAAGCTGTTCATGCTGATATTCAGCGTGCGGTTCGCGCTTGCTTGCGGCGAGACACGTTGCCTGAATTGTCTTTGCAACAGCCATGCGAGTCCCAGACTTGCAAACAGCGCGGCAAGCTGCCACAGGATACTGATCTCCTGTGCATCAGTGATCAGGTTGCGTAGCAGACTCTGGATTTCGATTTCGTTATCGGATTGCATGAGCAGGTTGGAATTAACCCGGATATTTCGCCGAAGGCTGGCGGTACAAATTGGAACGATGAGATGGCTCGAAGGCTGCCACCGGCGTTGCAAGGAGGACAATCAGACAGCCAACTATGGAAGTGCTACGGATTGGGAGTAGCGTCTTCCTGCTTTACCAGCTCCATCGCGGCGGCAAAAAAACCATCCGTGCCGTGCAAGCCGGGCGATAGCCGCAAGTATACGCCGGTGTCGAGCGGAATTTTTTGTTGCATCAAAAGGTCGGCGCAATTCAGCAATGTGAACTGGGGATGGATGGCGAGAAAGCGCTCGATGATTTCCTGGTTCTCCTCCGGCAAAAAGCTGCAGGTGGCATAGATGAGTCTGCCGCCAGGCTTGAGCAGGTTCGCCGCGGACGACAGAATCGCCGCTTGCTTGCGCTTGAGTTCTTCGATGCTCTGCGTTGATTGCCGCCATTTCAAATCCGGATTACGGCGTAGCGTTCCCAGTCCGCTGCATGGTGCATCCACCAGTACCCGGTTGATCTTTCCCGTCAGACGTTTTACCTTGATGTCATTTTCGTTGGCGATGCGCTGCGGATACAGGTTGGATAACCCGGAACGCTTAAGGCGCGGTTTCAGGTTGTTCAGCCGCTTTTCGGAAATATCGAAAGCATAGATGCGTCCCTGTGAGCGCATCAGCGCACCCAGCATCAGCGTTTTGCCCCCGGCTCCGGCACAGAAATCAACCACCATTTCGCCGCGCTTTGGTGCAAGCAAATAGCCCAGCAGTTGGCTGCCTTCGTCCTGCACTTCCACCTTGCCGGTGAGGAATAGTGCGTGGTGGTTGATAGCCGGCTTGCCGGCGAGGCGGATGCCGATAAGCGAGTACGGAGTGGTATTGCCTTCAATCCCGTCTTTGCTTAGCGACGCAAGAACTTCGTCGCGGTTTGCAAGTAGTGTATTGACGCGCAAATCAAGTGAAGCGGGCCGCTGCAGCGAACGTCCCAGATCTAGAATCTCGTTATCCGGCATGAAGCCACGCAGTTTTTCCATCAGCCATTCGGGGAACTCAGCCTGAATGGCAAGGGGCTGCGATTCCGGGGTCACTGCCTTGATTCCGGTAAGCCATTTTGCTTCGACCTCACTGACGAGCGGTAGCAGTTCGCGCAAATTCATACCCTGAAACCTGGCCAGATAGGCAAGCAGCAGGGAACGCGGCGTGGAAACGTCGCCGACGCATTCGAGGAAAAACCGGTGACGCAGAATGCCAAATACGCTTTCCGCGATAAATGCGCGGTCATTTGCTCCAAGCACCGGATTCTCACGGAAGAAATGCCGCAGTATTGAATCCGCGGGGTGTTCCAGCGGCAGCACGGCACGCAGTGCGGCGGTGGCCATGTCCAGGTGAGCAGGAGTAATACGCATCTATTGTCGATACCGCGAAAGTAGGAGCGAGGGAGACGTGGCACATCCGCACAACGGTGTACAACGTACCTCCCAAACCGTGGAAGGGTGACAAATTCGCAGGCTTTAAATTATTCCGAATTCGGCCTGTCGCGAATTCACCATGAGGAAAGTCAAGTGGCACATAAGATCGTTGTCGATCATACCGCCATACCGCACAAAAAATGGTCCGCCGCCGAATTCAGGATTATTGAAGACGTCCCTGTTTTAAGCTGTTCGCCGGTTCTCCATAGCTTATTTTCGTGACCATCTGATCCGTCACAATGCCCATTTTCTCAGTCGCAACGATGCGTACCGGGAGCATGTGGTGGTCAACGGCAAGCCAGATTTTTTTGTCGCGCTCGCCTTCCGTTTCGGTCTGCTTTGTGAGCACGATGGTTTCGAGCTTGCCCATCGGCGTATCCAGTGTTTCCTTGCCAACCGCGTAGCGAACCGACTCGAGCCGTTTGCCGTCGGTTACATGCAGATTTACAACTTTGCCGGAGACAGGGGAGAACATGAAGCTATAGAGCAGGCTCAGTCTATCCTGGACGTTGGCAGGCAAGGTTTTTTTCTCTTCCCCACGTTTATGCTGAAGGGTCAGTAATTTCCTGTTCCAATCAAAAATAGCTACCTTGGGTATTTTTTTACCGTGCTGATCAGAAAAACGGCTGGGGCGCAGTGATCCCTCCGCTGTGATACTCCCCGCACTATCAAGCATGATAGGGTCCGGTTGTGTCAACGCCAGCATGCCTTTGGCACGGGCTTCGCTGCTGATGGCATAGCTGCGCGTACCACTTTCACGTTTGATTTGCAGCGTATCATTCACCTCTCCTTCCAGGCCGCTGGATGTTATCGAATAACTGATGTCGACGCGCGCGGGAATATCGGCGGCCAGAGCGGAGGAGGCGGAGAAAGCGGAAAAGCTTAGTCCACATAACAGGGCAACGGATAAGAGTCTCATTTGTACAATTCCGGTGAATATAAAATTGAACCATCGGCTACGGCATTGCTCACTTCGACACGATTATCGGAGACTTTCAACCGGCCTTCCATAAACCAGCGTACCGCTTCGGGGTAAATGCGATGCTCCTGTTGCAACACGCGTGCCGCGAGCGTTTCCTCGGTGTCGCCGGGCAATGTCTGGACCGCCGCCTGAATTATGATCGGGCCGTGGTCTACCTGCGACGTCACAAAGTGTACTGTGCAGCCATGTATTTTCACGCCTTCTTTCATTGCCCGGAAGTGGGTGTTGAGGCCGGGAAAGGCGGGTAGTAGTGAAGGGTGGACGTTCATCAGCTTTCCACAATAACGATTAACAAAGCTATCTCCCAGAATTCGCATAAAACCGGCAAGGGCAATCAGGTCCGGCTCGTAAGCGTCAATTGTGTCCGCCAAGGCGGCATCGAACGCCTCGCGAACAGGATAAGACCGCTGATCCAGTACTTTTGTTTCAAATCCATGCATCCTGGCGATTTCCAGTCCCGCCGCATCCGGCCTGTTACTGATAACCGCGGCTATCCTGACCGGAAGTCTTGCGTCGATCAGTGCTTGCATGTTGCTGCCGCGGCCGGAAATGAGAATAACAAGGGACTTCATTATGTCAGCATCAGCAGGATGACCACAGATAATCTCTGTCCCGATTATTCGATGATCGTCTGCGCTTCATTCGCATGGCGTTGTCGAATCATGCCGATACGCCACACGGTTTCGCCTGCGGACCGTAATATCTTCATCGCGGCATCGGCGAGTTCCGGCGCTATTATCAGCACCATGCCGATGCCGCAATTGAACACACGGTACATCTCACTTTCGGCCACGTTGCCTTGCTGTTGCAGCCAGCCAAAAAGCGGAGGCATATTCCACTCGCCTTTTCGCAGTACCGCAACAACACTTTCGGGCAAGACGCGTGGAACATTTTCCACCAATCCGCCACCCGTAATGTGGGCCAGCCCTTTAACCGGCAGATGCTTCATCAGTTCGAGCACCGGCTTTACATAAATACGGGTCGGCGCCATGACCACATCCATTAACGTTTTACCCTCGAAATCGGCCGACAAGTCCGTGTTATTTTTTTCTATGATCTTGCGGATCAGCGAGTAACCGTTGGAATGCGCACCGCTGGAAGCAAGTCCAAGCACCGCATCGCCCTCGCGGATAGTTAAACCGGTGATGATATGATCTTTCTCCACCACGCCCACCGCGAAACCCGCAAGGTCGTATTCGCCCTCCGGATACATGCCCGGCATTTCGGCGGTCTCACCGCCAATCAAGGCGCATCCCGCTTGTTCGCAACCCACCGCGATACCCTTGACTACCCGGGTGGCGGTATCCACGTCCAGTCTGCCGCAGGCGAAGTAGTCCAGGAAGAACAATGGTTCCCCGCCTTGCACCAGAATATCATTGACGCTCATTGCCACCAGATCTATCCCGATACTGTCATGCTGGTTCAACCGGAATGCGAGCTTCAATTTGGTGCCCACGCCATCGGTGCCCGATACCAGCACCGGATTACGGTAATTTTTGGAGATTTCGAACAGTGCCCCGAAGCCGCCTATGCCTGCGAGCACCTCCGGACGCATGGTACACTTGGCATAGGACTTGATGTTTTCCACCAAGCGGTCACCCGCATCAATGTCCACACCCGCATCGCGGTAGGAGAGCTGGGTAGCGCCGGGATCTCCGGATTTGGATGAGGTCAAGTTGAGTTCTCGCTCGGTTGCAGATAGAGTGCCGCTTTCAAGAAAGCGCAATTTTACCGTAAATGATGCCTGAATACTCCCGTGATCTGCATTATCAATGGTGGCTGGTGCCGATCCCGGACGGGAATGGCTGCACCTTGTGCATAAGCAGTTCTTAAATGAAGCAACTGGTACTGGACATCGCCCCGTCGCCACCCCCCACGCTGGCTAATTTCGTACCGGGACGCAACGCAGAATTGTTGCAGACCCTGGGTAATATTCTCGCGGGACTGGAGCGGGAGCATTTTGTTTATTTATGGGGTGGGGCGGGATGCGGCAGAAGCCACCTGTTACAGGGAATGGCGGGAATATGCATGCGCAATAAAATGAGTGCGGCATATTTCGCATGTGATGCGAATACCAGTTTTGTCGCGGGCAGCGAAGCCGATTGCGTGACGGTGGATGACGTGGATCGTCTCAACGCCAAGTCGCAAATTGGCTTGTTCAACCTTTATAATCGCATTCGCGACGAGGGTCGTGCCCTCCTTCTGGTAACCGGTCCCGCCGCGCCCGCGCAATTGAAGCTGACAGTACGTGAAGACCTCGTCACGCGCCTGGGATGGGGACTGGTGTATCAAGTGCATGAATTGACTGACGAGGAAAAAACAAAGGCCATGAAAAGCCATGCCGCCAGCCGTGGACTCGATCTGTCGCAGGAGGTATGCGACTACCTGCTTCGCCATGGACGGCGCGACTTGCCATCCTTGATGACTACGCTCGACGCGCTTGACAGCTATTCGCTGGCGAACCGGCGTAAGGTCACCGTTCCGTTAGTTCGTGAATTGCTGCAGGCTGCATCATGAACCTGGCCCTGTTTGACCTCGACAACACACTCCTGGCCGGTGACAGCGATTTCGAGTGGGCGCAATTCCTTATCGAGCAGCGCGTGCTGGATCGGGAGGTGTATGAAGCACGCAATGTCGAATTCTATGAGCAGTACAAGGCCGGTACGCTCGACATACACGAATTTCTGGATTTTCAGTTAAAGCCCTTGTCGCGCCACCCTCGCACCCAGCTCGATGCCTGGCACCGTGAATTCATGGAGAAGAGGATTCTGCCATTGATAGCCCCAGGCGCGTGCGAGGTGATTAACCGGCATATGCTCGGCGGCGATCTGTGCGTCATCATCACCGCCACCAATCGCTTTGTTACCACACCGATCGCGCGGGCATTGGGCGTAAGCAACCTGATCGCCACCGAGCCGGAGCAGAAGGATGGTGAATTTACGGGCCAGGTTTCCGGATTGCCCTGTTTCAGGGAAGGCAAAATAGCACGGCTGGAAAGCTGGCTGGATGAACACAATCTGACGTGGCTGTCGTTTCTGGAGAGCTGGTTTTACAGCGATTCACTGAATGATCTGCCGCTGCTCAACAAAGTTACCCATCCTGTCGCGGTGGATCCTGATGCAACACTCAAGAGTTATGCCGAAAAAAATGCCTGGCCCATCATCAGCCTGCGATAACGTTGCGGGAACATTCTGTCGCGCGCTGGAGGGGCTGGAGCAAACAGCCAGTGCAACATGTATGCGTTCGCCCGGGATTTTGAGTGTTCGCGTTCTGGTGTGATTTCCGCCAGACATCCCTTACGGTTGCTGATTCTGTTTTCTGTGCTCGCACTCGGGAGTCTGTTCGCCGGATTGCTATTCGGGAGCGTAGACATTCCTTTTTCCGGCATTGCCGGTGCGCTGTTTTCGTCAGCTGACAGCGTTTCCCATCAAATAGTCTG
>JBKJYB010000199.1:0-2921 GCA_046716045.1 Nitrosospira sp. | reverse complement strand
ACGCATCATCTCTTCATGAGCTTGCCCTATCATAATCTTGGCAAGGCTCAACGGCGGCTGGTGAATGGTTTGAGTGATAACACCCTTTACTTGAAGACCATGCGTACTAGCATGTGGGATGCGCTGAGGCGCATCTGGGGTGAAGCCTCGGCGTCAACCTCGGGGCGCGATGCGCCCATATCCGGCACTACATTGAACGATACGGTGGCCAGACAAAAAAACGCATGATGGAACTGGTTCTGTTGTGGGGCGATGCGGCGTTAATCCCGTAGTGTGCGGAACGCCGCGCAGGGCTGGCGCCTCCGCCTTGTCAACGCCTCAAACCGACAAGGCATACTTTCGATGCGCTTTACATCTTAACTCTTGCACATTACGAAAGCGACTCCAGAGGCGTCTTTAATACAGTCCTCAACTTTCATGATCCTGCCGTATACTTTTCCCCAAGGCGAGGAGCGTTTCTCGCATTTGCTTACTGTCGCGAGGCGATATGAGGAGTATTGGTCCAGGTTTCTATTAATGCTGTCAATGCAGTTGACTTAACTATCGACTTACTGCATCTGTTTCAGCAACGTTTTTGCCTCCTCGATCTGAGGAAAGTTCTTTCCGGCAGCCAGCAATTGTTGCAGTTCTTTACGGGCGTTAGCCTTGTCACCCGCTTTAATCAGTCCGAGCACAAGATGGTAGCGAATCTCCGCCACGTCCGGTACCAGAGAGGCTGCTTTCCGCAGGAGTGGGACGCCTCGCGTTACATTGCCTAGCTCCACCAATATCCATCCCAGGGTATCCAGTACCGCCGGGCTTTCCGGGGCCAGTTGATGGGCCTTTTCGGCATACTCCAGGGCCTGCGGATCTTTTTCCTGCTGGTAAGCTGTCGCGAGGTTGTTCAATGCCGGCACATAGTCGGGATTTTTCCGCAGGATGATTCGATATTGCTCTATGGCAGATTTCATCTGCTGGTCCGCGAGGTAGACCCCGGCAAGGTACATGCGTACCGCGGCATCATCAGGCCGTTCCTTCAGCCATTGAAGCATACGGGTGTTTGCATCCTTACCCTTTCCGACCTGGCTAAGCGACGCATGCAACTTGATCATTAACGATGGGTCCTTGCCGAGCGTCAATGCGTGCTCGTAAGCCTTCACAGCGAGTGCGGGATTTTTTTGTTTCATTTGCAGATCCCCTTCCGCCACGTAACCGGCGGGTGATTTTGGGTGTTGTTTTTGAATCTCCCTGGAGATTGCGACAGCTTTCTCATGATCTTCTTTACGCGACTCAAGCATGACCTGCGCCAATTTCGCGTCCAGGTAATCCGGTTTTAGCACCAGCGCTTTTTTAAGCACGTCGGATGCGGCGGGCAAGTTCTGCATTGAGATGTGAAGAGAAGCGATACGGAATTGCGCGAGGGGAGATTCCGGGAGCAGGGTGGCAAGCTTATTGTAGCTTTCCAGGGCGCCAGCCTTGTCATCGTTGGCGAATTGAGCTTGTGCCAGCAAGTCCAGCACATCCGCGTTGCTTGGGTGCGTGGCCTGCAGCTTTTTCATAAAGTTCAGAGATTTCTGTTTTTCTCCTGAGCGTAAATAGTGAGTTGCCAGAAGCATGGCGGGCTGGACCGCGTCCGGATTTTCCTGGCTGGCTCGTTCCAGCCATACTGTAGCTTCCTTGTTCTGTCCCTGATTGAGAGCAAGGCCGGACAGCGCGGTCATGGCCTGAATGTTTTTTTTGTCCTTTTTAAGAATGGTCTCAAAGCGCTTTTTGGCGGCATCCGGGTTCTTGTCCTGCAGGTCAAGCTGTGCAAGATTTGCCACAGCAGGAAAATAGGTGGGCTGGATGGAGAGAGCCTTCTCAAAACTTGCGCGTGCGTTAGGTGCATCTTTCTTGCTGAGGTAGATCCCCCCTTTCAGATTTTGAATAAAAGGGTTGTCCGGATGCTCTTTTTCAAGAGTCCTCGCCACGGCGAGCGCCTTGTCGAACTCTTTGAGGCGAAGGTGGGTCATGACCAGCAAAATGCCTGCGTGAGCTGACTTGGGGTCCAGTTTTGTTGCCTTCTCCAGTTCGATCACCGCACGAGAACTATCCCCCTCTCCCAGTTTGCTCATGCTTAACGCGGTATGGAGCATCGCACTTTCTGGCGCCATATTACTGGCCTTTTCAAAATATTCCGTTGCTTTGGCATAGTCCTTGGCCTGCATATAGGACTCACCCGCCAGGGCGAATAGCTGAGGATCTTGCTGCACGTTTTTGAGCGCGGGACTCAGTACGGTGATTGCGCGCTGTGGCTGTCGGTTTTTCAGCAAAACCGAGGCCATTAATTTTCGTGCATAGATATTCCCTGGGTCCCTGTCCAGATAAAATTTCAGGTGCTGCTCTGCCTGTGCTGACGATCCCAATTCAAGTTGAACGGCCCCCGCAAGTAGTACACTGGGCAAATGTTCCGGCGATTTGCTAAGTATCTGTTGTAAAGATTCCAATGCGGCAGCGTGTTTCTTCTGAGTAAAATCCAGCAGCGCCTGGGTGTAAAGGACAATCAGGCTACCGGGCGCCACCTTGCGTGCCGAGTCGATATCCGCCTTGGCAGCCTCAAATTTTCCCGTATTGATCTCTATGAAGGCTTTATTGATAAGCGCGGAGGAGCTATCTGGCTTTAACTTCACAACCTGCTCATAAGCGGAAAGAGCCGGATCAATTTTTCCCTGGGCACGTAACAGATCGCCTTTAAAAAGCCACGCGTCGGCATCGTCCGGATTTCGGGTTACCGCTTGCTCCGCGAAGCGCATTGCACCTTCGATATCTTTTTCCGTGAGCGAATATCGAGCCAGGCCGATTAATGCATCCGGAAAGTCCGGCTTGTCCTGAAGTGCCTGCTCGAACAGCTCCTTGGCTTCCTTAACCTTACCCAGTGCCAGAAAAGCGTTTCCCCGCAAAGT
>JBKJYB010000198.1:0-3036 GCA_046716045.1 Nitrosospira sp. | reverse complement strand
TAAGGCAGGGGGAGCCCAATTAAACTGGTCTGCTGGGTAGCTATTAAAATCGTCCGAAAAAATGGGGGATGCCGCATGTGTAAGCGAGGAACCCAAGAGAAGTGCTGCCACTACAGCGAGTTGTTTGTGTTTGAGTTTCATGTGAAATTTTCCCCTCTATTAACTTCAAATAACTGTCAATTTGTCGCATCCCTACTAGTTAGCCCACCATATTGAGAACAGCGCTGATCCCTTATGGTGTCGATTCCTGGGGGATTTTCTCTTCCGCCATGAATTGATTCACATTTCACGTTCTGCGTGGTAAGAATTTTTACTATATTGTAGTTCGAGACCAGCAGCAATAGTCCGAAAGACTGTTCGGGACGAGACGCCTGCTCCTGACCCTCGCTTACGTGAGCGGTAGCGAGAGTCTGTTTTTTGTCGTTTCCAGCTCCGGCCTCAGACGATATAGCCATCCACATAGAACCATTGCCCCGCCTCGTGCATAAAGCGGCTGATTTCATGCAAACGACGATGCGCGCGACCCTCTATCTTATAGCGCGCCACAAATTCCACCATCGCATGATCCGGCTCTAAGTGTTCATGGCGCTTCACTTCCAGCCCCAGCCAGTTGCTGCGTGGTTCGCCTTCCAGTTCAAGTGAAGCCGGACGTGTACTGTGATGCCAGGTCGCCAGCAGATAATCTTCAAGGCCGAGTGTGTATATGGTGTAGCGTGAACGCATCAATGCTTCCGCGGTGGGAGCAATTTCGCCGCCATCCAGATAGCGACCGCAGCAGTCGGCGTATTTTTTGTTGCTATCTCCGCCAGAGGGACGCCGCCGGGCTCCCAACGGCTGCGCCGTTACCCCTGCGCCGCCGCATGGGCAGCGCATCGTTTTCATATCCATATAAATCTGAACGACTCAGTTGAGTTGTTCAATTGTTTTTCCAATAGCTATAGCATGGACACATGGGGAAACTGTTATGCCTGCCACAGTGGCGGTTCATCCATCAGTGCGATCTGTTCGCGCAATTCGAGGATGCGATCCTGCCAATAGCGCTGGGTGTTGAACCACGGGAACGCCTGCTTGAAGGCGGGATCGTCCCAGCGCTGCGCGAGCCACGCCGCATAATGGATCAGACGCAGGGTTCGTAGCGCTTCGATCAGATGCAATTCGCGTTCGTCGAAATCGCAGAAATCGTCATATCCGGTCAGCACGTCGGTCAACTGCCGCACCCTGTCGGCGCGTTCGCCCGACAATAGCATCCACAAGTCCTGCACCGCCGGTCCCATGCGGCTGTCGTCAAAATCCACGAAGTGCGGACCGTCGTCCGTCCATAGCACGTTGCCCACGTGGCAGTCGCCGTGCAGGCGCAATGCACGCACTTCACCCGCACGCGCAAAGCAGTGGCGCACGCCCTCCAGCGCCTGATTCACGGCGCTGCGATAGGCTGCATCGAGATCAGCCGGAATAAATTCATGCGTCAGCAGATAATCGCGCGGCTGTTCACCGAAGCTGGCGATATCCAGCGTGGGACGTTCGTGAAACGGCTTGAGGGCGCCGATAGCGTGGATGCGCCCGAGGAAGCGCCCCATCCACTCCAGCGTGTCGCGGTCTTCCAGTTCGGGCGCACGGCCACCGTGTTTTGGAAAAACAGCGAAGCGGAATCCCTCGAAACTGTGCAGCGTGATTCCATCCAGCACCAATGCGGGTACGACAGGAATTTCGCGCTCAACCAGTTCCTGTACGAAGGCGTGTTCTTCGAGTATGGCGGCATCCGTCCAGCGCCCGGGACGATAGAATTTCACCACCATTGGCGCGCCCTCTTCCATGCCGATCTGGTAGACGCGGTTCTCGTAACTGTTGAGTGCCAGCAGGCGACCATCGCTGCGGAAGCCTACGCTTTCCAGCGCGTTCAACACGCAATCGGGCGGGAGTGTAGAAAAATTTTGTGGGGGCAGACTACTCGTTTTTATCACCGCTAATTACTCAAAATGAGGTTCCCTTAGTTTTTCGTCTTCCAACGGGTGGGTTTCATGCTACCAGTTTTTTATCTTGTTGGGCGTTGATCCAGTCCACCAGAAACCACATTGGTGACCTGTAGTCGAGCGTCGAGTGCGGCCGGCAACGGAAGTTCGCGTTTCTCGATAGCAGCCGCTCATCTCGATGCAGTGACGACGGGCAACTAAAGTGCCAAGAGGAGACGGTCAAGCTTCCTCTTGATTCATCCCTCGGTTACTTTTTTATTGACGAAATCCTCTGCTTTTCACGATTATTTAATACCGTTTAAAAATCCAGTATAGTTGTGGAAAAACCAGCAAGTCGGTCGTAGTGCGATCCACCGTGCCGAGTTAGGATCAGGTGGCGGAGTTGGGGCGCAAAACTGTCTCCCGATGACAAAGTTAGGCTGATCGGCACCCACTCCCGGTGGACCTTGCTTGGTCTTACGTTCCCCTTTATAGCGAGTGACAGATGAACACCCGCAGCATTGTTCTCAATCCTGATGAAGTGGTCGCCGCCACCCGTGCGTGGATAGAACGGGTGGTAATTGGTCTCAACTTTTGCCCGTTCGCTAAGGCGGTCTACGTCAAGAACCAGATTCGCTACGCGGTGAGTCAGGCGCAGAACTCCGGGACGTTGCTCGATGATCTCGAGCGAGAGTTGCGCATCTTGGCGCAGGCAGCTCCACAGGCAGTGGAGACAACGTTGCTCATCCACCCGCAGGTACTCACCGAATTCCTCGATTACAATGATTTTCTCGCCGTCGGCGACGCAGCTATCAAAAGGTTAGGGCTCGCAGGAGTGCTTCAAATAGCGAGCTTTCATCCGGCATACCAGTTTGCCGGCACAACGATGCACGACGTTTCGAACTACACTAACCGCTCACCCTATCCCATGCTACACATTCTGCGGGAGGCGAGTGTGACCACGGCAGTCGCGGCATTTCCCGAGGCCAAGGAAATCTATCAGAAGAACATCGAGACGGTGCGCCGCCTCGGGGTCTCTGGATGGGAGGCGCTGGGTATCGCTTCGCCGGTCGGCCGCAGGCGTTAG